>JAHFTN010000073.1 GCA_023269365.1 Chlamydiota bacterium
TACGGCCTTGGTAAAAATCCGTCTATAGTGCTGAATTTTTTACTATAAGGTCAAGCAGTGAGGATATGTGGGGGGATATAGGGGGTCAGATTAGTCAGTTATTTGATGCGCTCCCCCTGGGATTATATCGATTCATGTATATTACCTCCACAAAAAGAATTGAAAATTGGTATACCCAAACAACCTCTGTACTGGACAAAACTTCTCGCCTAAAAAAATCGAGGAGAAAAATAACAAGATATTAGGATGGACAGGATGAGAAAATCGGGAAATTTTTTACCTTTTTTCCATCCTGTCCATCCTAATATCTTGTTATTTTTCTCTCTGTTTTAAAGAGGGCAAGTCACAAGGACTTTGCAGGTATCCTGCCTTTTGACCCGCAACGCGAGTTTTGCAACTCCCTCATCTTGTTATTTTTCTTCTGCTTTTGGTCTTCTAGGAAAAAAATGAGTTGGGCGATGCAGAGGGGACCAAATTCAGTGGCTAACGACGCTGAGGAAAACCCACGTTTGAAGTTGTTTGGGTATACAAAAGAACCGAAAAATCAACAGAAACTTTTTATTAGGATAGGTTCATGAAATATTTTGCTTCACATGCACCTGAATTTCTGTAGGTTGCAGCGTTTCTAGATCGATGACTGTTACTAAAAATGAGTCTTTCATTTCTTTTTCTGGAACGAAGAGCACACGGGTATAGGTGCAATAAGGCGCTAACACCTCATCTTTCAGCGACTTAGCGAGAATATCTTTTTTAATCTGCTTGTGGTGGGAAAAGACGCGAATCCCATCAATGGTGCTGGGGATGGCAAGGGGCCAGAAAAAAAAGCTCGCAACTTTAAACGCAACGGATCTGGGGATTGCAGACTTTGTGATTTTAAAGGCGATCTTCCCTGCTTCTACACGAGGAAGATCGATGGCACTAGCCGAGATGGAATACTCATTGGAAGTGTTGTTTTGAATGCTTACCTGTAGAGGCGAGACTCCCCTACTTGGCAAATCGTGACCAAAACTTTGTTTACTCTCGTCGGCGTTTAAGATTTTAGAAGAAACGGTGACGGCCACATCTTTCAAGGAAAAGACGGGAAGAGATTGCTCTGTTAAGGGTTTTAACGGATGGAGCCTGTAGCGATCAAATCCAGAGGCAAGTAAGAAAATTCCCGCCAAAGCAGCAAATCCGATGAGAAATGACTTTTTCATTTATTTGTCCTATTTTTAATAAAACTTTGCATAGTTTATTTCATTTTGTAATTAAAAAATAGATGGTTTTATTACTTTAATATTAATTAAAACTAAGTTGCTACTAGTGAATGTGTTAGGGCTGTAAAAAACAGATGGCATTCTATTTTAAAATAGATAATGATCCTTTCTTTTGTTAGTGGGAGGGTCATAGTGGGAAAGAGCAGGAAGAAATCGGGGCCGAAATGGGTTTTTTTGGCCATTCTCATCGGAATTATTGTGGGATCGCTAACTCAGTCTGGCTCTACCCTTCTAGGACTCCCCCTGTTTGAAAATCTTTACCCCATCTACAAGCTATGTGGTAAAATTTTTATTAATGCTTTGACTCTGGTCGTGGTTCCCCTGGTTGCTTCCTCAATTATCACGGGAGTGGCGCGTATTGGAAGCGACAGCGCTTTTGGACGCCTTGGAGGAAAAATCTTTGGATTCTATTTAGGAACAAGCCTTCTTGCTATTCTCATAGGCTTGTTCTTTGTCAATCTGTTACATCCGGGTGTAGGGGTGATTCCAGAAGTGATAAATCCATCAGAGATCGTCCAGCGCCTCGACTCCCAAAGTACAATCCATTTCTCTGATCTATTTCTCCAAGTTGTCCCTTCTAATATCATCGATACCCTGGGCAAGGGGCAGATGTTAGGCGTTATTTTCTTTAGTCTGCTCTTTGGCTACTGCATTTCGCGCATCGATGGTAAAAACGGATCTATCTTATTAGGATGTTTTCAAGGCATTTTTGAGGCGATGATCGCTTTAACTCACCTCATTATGAAATTTCTTCCTTTAGGGGTGTTTTTTCTTGTAGCGCAAGTGTTTGCTGAATCGGGACTTAAATCCCTTAGTTCCTTGGGTCTTTTTACCCTATCTGTATTGCTAGGCCTTGCGACTTTTGTCTGTGTAGGGCTGCCTTTGCTGCTCAAATTTATTGGGAAAGTCAATCCCCTCTTTCATTTTAAGGCAATGGGGCCAGCACTCATTACGGCTTTTTCTACAAGTTCTTCTGCAGCAACGCTGCCTATCACCATGGATTGTGTGGAAAAAAGAGCGGGAGTTTCCAATAAGATCTGCAGTCTCATAATTCCCCTCGGAACTTCGGTTAATATGTCGGGCTCTGCTCTCTACGAGTGTGTGGCTGCTCTTTTCGTTGCCCAAGCCTACGGAATCGATCTCTCTTTAATGACACAGTTGACAATTGTTGCACTTTCTTTGGTGATGTCTATTGGCGTGGCGGGAATCCCTTCAGCCTCCCTTGTCGCTATCATTGCCATCCTAAAGGCGATGGGCCTTCCCATTGAAGGGATTGGTCTGTTTATTGCTGTAGACCGTGTCCTCGACATGTGTCGCACCACAGTGAATGTCTTTAGCGACAGCTGCTGCGCCATCTTAGTTGCTAAAACAGAGGGAGAAAAGGAGGTTTTGGCTAAAAACCCACCGGCGATGTGAATAATTTACTGAGGGAACTCGCAAAACTCACTTTTGGATCTCAAGTGGAGTTTTGCAATTTTTTTCCTAGTTAGCCGATTTCTTGTTGAGTTGCAGCAAGTGCAGAGCTTGCTCGTCGGATAAGACTTTATGCAGGTGCTCGAGTTGCAAATCGGCGACTTCAGAATTGAAGGCCTTGACCTTTTCATCTAAAGCTCCATAGCGGATTCCTATGAAGGGGATGTCGAGCGCCTCTAGGGCTTTTGCGATGTTTGCAAGATGGCTCATTTTATCATCGATCATGATCACCCTTTTGGGGAACTTTTCTAGCTTTTTCAGGTAGGAAACAAGCGAAGGACCCTTATCTAACCCGCTAGCGATAAAAATAATCCCCCCTTTACAGCAAGTCCCTTTCAAATCAGTGAGGAGATGGGTTCCTTTGAGGGGAGCTGTAGCGCCAAAGTCGATCAACAAAGGCTCTAGTTGTTTCAATGTGCGCTCTGATAATTCAGGCCACCTCTTTGTTAAGCCAATGGCAAACGCTTTTTTTTCTTTCAATTTAGAAAAGAGGAGAGGAATAGAAGGGTCGACTAGTTTCATTTCAATTTTATTTTGGATGTCAATATAGCGAGGGATCACCACTTGCACTGCAGCTTCTATGCTGCTGCCCTGCTTTGTCAAAGAGTTGAGCTGATGCTCAACCCACTGATCAGAGCCCAGGTGCTGGTGGGGCTCAATGAGGGTATTATCCAAGTCAAAAACATAAAGAGTTCCCTCATCGGGGTGGGCAAGGATCTCGTGAATGTTGTTTGTTTCTATCACTAAAGCACTTAATCGAAGCGTCAGCGCAAGAAGGGCACAGAGACAAAACCTAAACATAAGATCTTCTCCAGTAAGAGGGATTTGGAGCTGTTGTATCAAAATCTTCCATTTTTAGGAACTGGACTTTAGTCATTGGGGAAGGCTTTAGACGTGAAATTGCCTCCCCCAATAGCTAAAGTCCAGATTGTGAAAAAAATTTTTTAAATAAAAACGATTTCGTTCTGTATTTTATACTGTCAATCGTGGTACTCTCCCTGGACTCAACCAAAACGAGCACAACAAATTCATGGAATTCAAAGAATTAAATTTACACGCAGCCATCCTTAAAGCCATTGAAGAGGCGGGGTATATCACTCCTACTCCGATTCAAGAAGTTGCCATCCCCGCAATCGTTAAAGGTTCTGATTTAAGAGCCTCTGCATCGACAGGGACGGGTAAAACAGCGGCTTTTATCTTGCCCTCTCTTCAAAGGCTAATGACTCCAGCGACCTTACCTGGCAAAGGCCCCCGCGTTCTCATCTTGGTCCCTACACGCGAACTTGCTATGCAGGTGGCTGAAGAAGCTGCAAAATACAGTCGTCACATGGCTAAATGCAAAACGGTATGCATCTACGGAGGAGCTCCCTACCCTCCTCAAAACCGCGACCTGATGCGCTACCACGAGATCCTCGTAGCGACACCTGGACGTTTAATTGACCATATGGAACGGGGTCGTATTGATTTTTCTAGAGTGGAGCTCTTTATTCTGGACGAGGCGGATCGGATGTTAGATATGGGTTTTATCGAGCCCGTAGAGCAGATCGCCTCAGAGCTCCCCGCGACCCATCAGACCCTGATGTTTTCTGCAACACTTGCTGGCTCTGTCATGAAACTCTCCAACCGGCTGCTTAAAAACCCTGTAGAGATTTGCATCACTCCAGCGAGAACGAAAAATGAAAATATAGAACAAAGGCTCCATCGCGTCGATAACCTCGCCCACAAGTACCGCTTGCTCGATCACTTACTAGAAGATCCAGACATGACACAAGCGATCGTCTTTACCTCTACCAAGAGGCAAGCAGACGAGCTTGTAGAAAAGTTGGCACATCAAGGGAAATCTGCGCGCGCACTTCACGGCGGGATGAACCAGCGTCAGAGGACAAGGACGATTAAGGAGATGCGCTCTGAGGAATTTAATATCTTAGTCGCAACCGATGTCGCTTCTCGGGGGATCGATATCCAGACAATTTCCCACGTGATTAACTTTGACCTTCCAAGAAGCACAGAAGACTACGTGCACAGGATTGGACGTACGGGAAGGGCTGGCGCTACGGGGATTGCCCTCTCGCTAGCCTCTCCTCGAGAAATGTCTCTTGTCAGACAGATCGAAAAGTTTACGGGTCAGCTGATGAATCCCCATCAGATTCCCGGCATGGAACCGAGACTAGACGCGACAGCTGTTCCCGATCGAAAAAAACCCCCTTTTAGAAAGGGAGGGTTTCATAACAAAGGGAAACCGAACCAGTACCGCCCTCAGCCGCGGCGCTGGCATCCTTAATCCCCTCTCCTGGGCTCTTGGCGCATCGATTTTTTCTGCGAAAGGGCCCGCTTTCCCTCTAACATCTTCTCTTTGCTCTTGCGAGACCTGCGGCGCTTTTGCCGGCGTATCTTCTCCCTTTTTTGCTCTTGCTCTGAGCGTTTCCCCTCTATTTGCTTTTCTAACTGCTCACAGAGCGATCTGCGCGCATAAAAACGGTTCATTTCTCGAGAGCGATCCCTTTGACATTTCACCTCGATCCCTGAGGGGAGGTGTTTTAGATAGACACACGACGAGGTCTTGTTGATCTTCTGCCCCCCAGAGCCTGATCCTAAAATGAACTTCTCCACAAGGTCAAGATCCTTTACCCCCAATCCCTCAAGCCGTTTTTGCAGTGCTTCTTGTTTCTCTTTCCCTAACATTTAGAAAGTCTCTTTTTTTTATTCCTCAACCCATTGATTGAATGCAACGATACTTTCTTCTACTCGAGAAATAATCCAAGGAAGATCCTTTTTTATTTCTTCAGAAGTATGCTCATCTAATAGCAAAGAATTCACAACAAAACACAATGCATCGAAGCTGGTAGAAATCGGCGCACGAGCTTTCTTTATTTCATTTAATAGAACATTTAAATCTTTATTAATGGAAATGATTTGTATCTTTTCTTGCATAGGAAAAGTTTTCAGGTTATTTTCAACTAACTCATTCAGAAGGAATATTGTTTTATCTTCTCTTAATTTTTTATTGAATGAGTCAAGGAAATCATTAACAAATTTTAATAACAGGGGAAGATCTTCACTTAAAAAACTAATAGAATGTTCTTTTTTAAATCTTTCGAAAATTCTATAGAGGACCGCTGCATTTGTGCGAGGGTTGAAGCAGAAAGAAGGGTTGTCTCCGGATTCAAATGATTTTATTGTTTCTTCCTCTGAAAATAAAGTAAAAGGAGAGGTTTCTTTTTTACAATCTTGATATAAGAACAGATACAGTTTGTCCTGAATTAACTGAGAATAAGTATTTATAAATTGCTCTGTAATGGCAGTCTCAATTTCTTTTCTATTGTGATCTTTTATTCCAAAGTCTCTTTCTAACCCAGAGACAATAGCGTTTATGACGTTTTTACAATGAAGACCTATTTCAGATTCTTGATTGGGAGGCCTTTCCCTTGATAGCAGCGTAAAAGTTTGAGGAAGCCCTGCCTCTATCATAGGACGTTTTAGACCCTCCTCCTCTTGATTTTTTCCATATCGGATAACTCCTAGCTGCATGTGAAGGAGCTGTGCGGCTTTAGTTACATAAAAAGATATAAAATCGTTTAGAGGAAAGTGGAAATTAGGGAATTGCTTATTAAAAAGCCTTTGAGAACTGGAAAGGAATTCCCCGTCAAATCCTGCATTTTGTGGGACTGTCATTAATTGGATTCCCCCCGGAAGAGGTTCTTGCAGCTGGCCAGGAAGAAACTGTCTCAATCTTTCAAAAACCATCCTTTGCAAAAACTGGTCTTGTTCATCTACTCGGGGACGTTTTTGTTCGGAAGGGCGTGGGATCCCAGATCGTGGAGGTCTAACGATGGATGTCATTGGGCTTTTGAATCCTCTTTTAATAGTTGTGCTTTGCGTGCGTTAAGTTGATCTATCTTCTTCTGTAACATTTGAGCCTCTTGCTTTTTTGCATCGGCTTGCTCGAAGGCTCTTTTTGCCTCTTGCTTTTCATTTTGCATGAATTGCCAGCGCATCCCCTTGTCCTCTTCGCGCCTCGCTGATGCTAAGGCTTTATCTCTTAGGTCTTCTGTCTTTTTGAGCTCCTCATCGATCTTTGTTAACTCTCCCTTCCAATCTGGAGGCGGAGTCCGCTCAAGAGCTAGGGCCTCTGTTACATAAAATAGAGCCGCAGTTCCCATGCAGCATAGCATAACGAGGCGTAAATAAGCAAAAAAAACCATCACTTTCCCCCTAGAAATTCTTTCTCTCTTCATATATAACTTTAACATGAAAATACAGCAAAAAATTATTTTAATTTAATGGTTTTTTAGGATTGTATTGTATACTGGAACCTATCCGCAACGTCGAGTTAAAAAGCAAAGTACTCGACTATGCGGATAGGTTCAGAGGGGTTCCTATGAGAAAAGTCTTTTTCTTTATTTTTTTAACTTGTGTTTCTCTGAGCGCTGCTTTGCCTTCAAATTTGAAGGAGAAGTTTAGCTCCGCTCAGGCGGGCGATTTCATCGTCACAGCGCAAGAGGGGCATTACTCCCTGTTATCCGTTCGCTCGATCACGGCAGACACCCTTCTATTAGAGGAAATTACTATCCCCTCTTCTCAGGTGGATTTAAAAAAGGTTCTCTGGGATCGATGGGTACTAGATAGAGCTCCTGGGCATACTGCATGGACCCTCTACGAGATCGATCGAAAATCAGACCTACTTATCGAGTGTTTTTCTGTCACAAAAAACGGGTGGCTCTGTCTTGGCGACTCTGAGCAACTCTTTGCAAGGTTAATGACTCTGCCCCTTTCTCGGGTTGCTACTTCTAATAGAAAAAAAATTGGAATGAAACCCCCTTCAAACGAGCCTGACACCCGTGCCCTTTGGAACCCTTCCCTTACGATGCACGGAAAAAAGAGGGAACAGGCGGAATTTACCGTCATGACAACAAAGTGGCCAGATGATGGCTCCCCACTGGCCCTTTGCTCAATCGATCTTTACTTTGCAAATAGCCTACCCGAATTCCCCTTCCCTTTTTGGCTGGAGATAAAGAGCTCCCATTACGCTTTTAAATTGCGCGCCATCGATGCGGGGAAAGGGCTCATCTCCCCCTTAAAGGGGGCGATGCCCCACCGGATCCCCACTCTTGTTGGCCTTGTGAAAAGGGGGGATAATAGCTGGACCCTCAAGCTTAAAGCTCCTTCCTACTATAAGCAACTGCAACTGTTTGTTGTAGATACAACGGGAACTTCTTCTGCAACGCTACCCCTTCCCAGTACCCTCATCAAAGGAAAAGAGAGCGAGGAAGTATTTTTAGAGGTGGCTCTCAAAGATTTAAAACAGCATTTAGAGCCAAACCACCGCTACCGCTGGGTTGTCATCCCAGAAGGAATAAGAGATGTCTATGTCGAGTCAGAAGAGGTGTTTACGTGGAACCCCGCTTAAGTTATGAACAAGACTTCCACAAGAAAAAGCCAAGGCTAAAATCTTCAAAAAACAGGCAGGCGACTCCTTTTAAAAACGCACCTAAGTTGCTGATTGTAAGCAGTCAGCG
>JAHFTN010000074.1 GCA_023269365.1 Chlamydiota bacterium
GATGGAGAAGTTGCGAATAAATTTTCTGTCATATGTAAACATGAGGCGAATACTACCATTTCGAAGTAGCTAAAGTCCAATAATAAAAAGCCCGTTTCCCCTTGCGGGGAAACGGGCTTTTGCGAAAAAGGTCTGCCAAGACTTATTTAAGTTGCAGCAGGGGCAGTTTCTTTTGCTTCTGCGGACTTCTCGGCTTCTTTCTCTCCCACGAGGGTTGAGAATTTCTTCCCGAGTCGGAACACAGAAAGAGCCCAGATAGCGCAGATGACAAGAACTAAAGGCCCAAGGATGAAGGTCAAGCTAGCAAGCGAGACGCTTCCGCCGATGGCAGCCAAGAGGGTGGATTGGATGAAAGCGCCGCCCGATTTACCCGCTCTTCCCCCGATTACCTCTACGGCCCCTTGCCCTTTCACTTTTGCTTCTGAGTCAAGTGGGATGTAGGCCATCTGTTTTGTCGAGTCGAAGAGGGAATATTTTGTTCCCTTTGACAAGACGTTCTGGATCATTCCCACCATCACGGCAACGAGGACGACAGTCGTTCCCATGAGGGGAGCAAAAGGCGTTGTCTTTGTTCCGTTCCAGACGAAGAAGAAAAAGATTGAGGAGGTAAGCAAAATCATGATGGGGGTGAGGATCGCCGCTTTTGTCCAGCTCAACTTTCTCAAGATATTATTGCCTACGACCATGAGAAGGATCGTGATCGCTCCTGTCCAGGTGGAAAATTGTCCCATGAACATGTTGTAATCGTTCATGTCGGGGAAGGCAATTTTGATCTGCCCTTTCCAGACTCCTTCAACGAGGTTGATCGCAACGCCATAAGAGACGACGAGAACAGCAATCAAGCCGAGGTAGGGGTTTTTGAGGATATAGCGGAAACTCTCGATGACGGAGAGTTTTGCTTTTTCTTTCTTTTTCCCTTGCCCAGGTTGATAGAGGGCTGGATCGGTAAGAACATTTTTATTCATCCAGCGGTAGGTGAGCATTGCCACTGCGCCAGAGGTCACAACGGCTGCCATGAGTAATTTTAAATTGACTCCAAAAGAATCGATCCCCACAGGAAGAGATTTCGCGTATTTCGCTGTCAAAATAATAATGGGACCAGACAAGAGGAGTCCTACGTTTCCAATCATGCCGAAAAGACCGTAGAAGCGTTTGGCTTCATTGACCTTTGTGATCTCATTGGCAAATTGCCAAAACAACATAGAAAGAACGACGCTTCCCCAGAGTTCTGAGAGGATGTAAAAGATGCTAAAGCTCCAATTTCCAATCACGGGGATGAGCCAGTGAAGGTTAGGTAAAGAGCTTTGCGCTGCCTGGATGGAAGACATCGACATATGCAGAGCTTCTTTATTGGGATAGATGATAAAGGCAAATGCGGCAAAGAAGGCAAGAAACGGAGCGACCACTGCGTAGAATAACCGCTCTTTAGAAAAAATGTTAGCAAGCTTAATGAAGAGGATCATGAAGAGGATCGCTGCGGGAGTGACTCCATAGAGTTTTAAGAAGGAAAGACATTCCGCGCCGCCGCCCGGAGCATTGACCATGAGGGTGTCTTTTGTATCTCTCAAAATGGTGTAGTTAAATAAAATACACATCATCATCAAGCCCATCGGCAAGAACTTCTTTAGCTCAAAACCGTGAACAGGCCAAAAAATTCCGCGAAGTCCTTTAAAAACCGATTCGCTTGAAGGGGTCGCCTTTACTGCCATAAATTTTCAAATCCTAATTTTAAACTTTAAGAAACAGAATCCTTTTTTGGGGATTCAAACGAGAAGAAGTTTAGCAGAATGGAGTTTTAAAGCAAGGGAAAAATGAGGAGCTCCCCTAGAGAGCAGCTCCTCCTTAATGGGGCTATTTATGCGCAGAAAGAGAGGCAAGGACATCGCTCATAGGGGAATTAGCGAGCATTTGCATCGCATTTAAAGACTCCATATAGGCATTCCAGAGTTCCGGTTCGATCCGGCTATGTCGAATAGAGGAGATGAGATCTCTTTTGCAAGTAGCTAAAGATTTTTTTGGAGCTAATACAGACACCATCTCCTTATCTCCGGCAAGACGGGCAATGTTGAGCATCCTCTCTAACTGGTTGCGTGTGAAGGTCATTTGGTCTCGGCGTTTGCGAGAGCCTCTAGCTGCTCTTTGTTTTGGGGCTACAGAAGAAGGCTTTTCTGACTGAATAATGAATTTTTCAATTAATGCACTCAATTCCGCAGGATTTCTATTTTTTAGTTTGCGAAGAGTGAAATGGTGCATATAACCTCCCGTTGACATGGGGATATATCTGCAGAGATCATTTTCTTTACGCGCATTCACTTTTTTAATTGCTTTAGCAATGACGGCTTCAATTTCTTGGAGATTCTTTGTTTTTGGTTCCATTTCTTTCCTCAAATGTTTGGTTTTCAAAACACATTAAATATTTTAGGTTTTTCTTTAGCTCTAAAAAAAGGCCTAGAATTACTAATATAGTTACTTGATTTAACTCATCTCCTTTTTATTTGCAATCTCTTATTTTTTTTGAGTGCTTATATTTTATCTTCGGCGGCTGAAAACAATTAATCTCCTCTATGGAACAAAGGGTTTTCTATTTTTTAGCTTTAAAATTTAAATGAGTTTTAAAATAATTAATACCATGTAAAATTGTCTGTGAATATAAGAAACAGAGGCTCATAATTGTGCCCCATCATGTAGGGGAGAACGAGGCAATGAAATTCCTAAGTATCTGTATTCTGTGTGTTTTAACCCTTTGGGGTTGCCGCTCTCAAGGGACTCTCACGCCATTTGAAGAGTGGGAGCAAGAGAAGGGGAAAATCAGAGTATTGTCCACGACAGCGATGATCGAGGATCTTGTAAAAAAGGTGGGGGGAGAGAGGATCTCCTCTTTGACTTTAATTGTAGGGGAGATCGATCCGCATAGTTATGAGCTTGTAAAAGGGGATAATGAAAAATTCAACTTGGCTCAAGTGGTGTTTTATAATGGGTTAGGGCTGGAGCACGGGGCGAGTTTGCGCTGCCAGCTCAAAGAGCATAAAGTCGCAGTTTCTCTAGGGGAGCTTCTCTTGAAAAAAGATCCAGAACACATTCTCTATACCGACAATCAAGTCGATCCTCACATTTGGATGGATATCTCTTTATGGAAAGAGGGGATTGACCCGATCGTGGAAGCTCTTGCATCTGTCGATCCCGACGGGGCCTCTTTCTATGTGTCTAATGGGGAACGTTTAAAACAAGAGATGCAGCAAGAACATGAGCACATTTATCAAAAACTCCAATCAATCCCTCAAGAGAAGCGTTACATCGTCACAAGCCATGACGCATTTAACTATTTCACAAGAGCTTATTTAGCGACGCCAGAAGAGGTGAAAAACGGGGGATGGCAGAAGCGGTTTGATGCTCCAGAGGGGTTGGCTCCAGAGGGACAGCTGAGCGTCTCTCATATCCAAAAGGTGATTGCCCATCTGATGCGCTATGATATCCATCGCGTCTTTCCCGAATCCAACGTGAGTCAAGATTCATTAAAAAAGGTGGTCGATGCTTGCAGACAAAAAGGGTTTAAGGTCACAATTGAAAAAGAGGGGCTCTACGGAGACTCGATGGGGCCAGCCGGAAGTGGAGCGGAGACTTATTTGGGCATGATTAATCACGATGCCTCTGTGTTAAAAAGATCTTGGGAGTAATGATGGATCCTTCTTGGGCAGTAGAGGTAGAGCAGCTGAGTGTCAACTACGATAAGACCCTTGTGCTTTGGGATATCCATTGCAAAATCCCTGCAGGAAAATTGGTGGGGATCATCGGGCCTAACGGCGCGGGGAAGAGCACCTTTCTAAAAGTCCTCTTATCCATGGTACGCCCCTCTTCTGGTCAGGTGCGTTTTTTTGGGCAGCCATACAAAAAAGTGAAGCAGAGGATTGCCTATGTTCCCCAGCGCTCTTCTGTAGACTGGGACTTTCCCATCACCGCTTTCGAAGTCGTCCTTATGGGGCGCTATGGCAATTTGGGCATTTTAAAATGGCCTAAAGCTGCCGATCGGGAAGCTGCCCTACGCGCTTTGGAGATGGTGGGGATGCAGGGATTTGCCGACCGGCAGATCAGCCAACTTTCAGGAGGGCAGCAGCAGCGCCTTTTTATCGCGCGCTCTCTATTGCAAGATGCGGATATCTACTTGATGGATGAGCCTCTTGCAGGGGTGGATATGGCCACAGAAAAAGAGATCATGGGGCTTTTAGACAAGTTAAAAGCTCGAGGCAAAACGCTCCTCGTCGTGCATCACGACCTTTCGACTGTGAATAGTTATTTCGATTGGGTCCTCATGCTCAACACCTGCCGGATCGCATGTGGCCCTGTAGATGAGGTGTTTCATACGGAGACGATTTTGCGCGCTTACGGCAGAGGAAGTGCCCTTCTCGATGAGGCGGTCCAGCTGACTCAAAATAAAACATCCGGGTTAAAGTAATGGGCTCTCTATGGTCTTATTTTACAGATCCCGTCCTCCAGGCGCCTACGCTTGCTAGCATGCTCATGTGTTTGTCGTCTGCTTTGATTGGCGTTGTCGTCGTTTTGCGCAGGCGCTCCCTTCTTGGAGAAGCTCTTTCCCATGCGACCTACCCGGGAGTGGTCATTAGTGTGCTTTTTTCTTCTTTCTTCTCTGAGGGGATGGCGCTCCTCATTTTACTGGGCGCCTTTCTCTCTTCGTGCGTCGGTCTTTTTGTCATCAACCGCTTGGAAAGATCTTACAAAGTCAAAGCAGATGCAGCGCTCTCTTTTGTCATCGCCCTCTTTTTTGGTGTGGGGGTATTAATTGCGAGTCGGATCCAATTTACACACGCCCTTTGGTATAAGGCGGTGCAGATCTTTTTGTATGGGCAGGTGGCAACCATGGTGGGGGTTCATGTCGTCATCTATGGGATTTTTGCGCTGCTCATCATAGGGGTGTTATGCGCTTGCTTTCATCCGATCCGGATGGGGATATTTGATCGGGATTTCTCAAAAAGTATCGGCCTCCCTTTGGGATGGGTAGAGGTTCTGCTCTCCCTTCTTCTCTCTCTTGCCATTGTCATTGGGATTCGCAGCGTCGGGGTAGTCTTGATGGCGGGGATGTTGATCGCCCCCGCAATTGGGGCGCGTCAGTTTAGCCACTCTTTATCCTCTGTCTTTGTGATCGCAGCGTGCATGGGAGCTGTGAGTGGTTTTTTGGGCAACTACTTTTCTATGCAGATCCCTCTGTGGACAGCGCCGGAGCACCCCTTCTCTTTGCCGACAGGCCCCATGATTTTGCTCTGCTCAACGGCCCTTTGCTTGGCCTCTTTGCTCTTTGCTCCTGAAAGGGGGCTCCTCTCCCGTTTTTTTCGCATCTTACGGTTTAGAAGGCAGTGTAGGGAAGAAAACGCATTAAAATATTTGTGGAGACAAAAGAAAAATCCGCAAGAGAGGGGAGGCGTTCTTCCGACCTATTTTCTCTTGAGAAGATTGAAACGGCAAGGGTGGGTTGAGATCCTCCCCGATAAGACGCCACGCCTTTCTAAAGATGGGATGTTGAGAGCGACAAAGATCGTGCGCTTTCATCGCCTTTGGGAGGCTTATCTCGTTTTTTTAGGTCAGGGGATAGAGAAAGTGCATCGCAGCGCAGAGGAGATGGAACACATTATTACCCCCGAGTTAGAACAAAAGCTCACAGATCTTCTCGGTGATCCTAGAAAAGATCCCCACGAGCAACCGATCCCCCCTAAAGAGGAAACGCTATGAATCCCTATTTTGGAAAAGATGGATTGCAGTTTGTCTTCCTCTTTGTGCAAAGGATGTTTTCCATGCTCACGGGCCAGCTCTCTTTTGCAGAGCTCGCTCCGGATGAGGTCCAGATAGGGGCTTTAAGCCTTGTTGCGCTCTCTACAGCATTAGTAGGAACTTTTTTAGTCCTCAAAAAAATGACGATGCTTGCTAACGCCCTTTCCCATACGATTTTGCCGGGCCTTGTCATCGCTTACCTCTTCTCTTTTTCCTTGACGCAAGGGGCAGAAATATACAATCTCGACATGAAAACGCTGCTCATTGCTTCCCTTGCGACAGGGATCCTCACAGTAGCATCTACTCAATTTCTCTCTCGTGTATTTAAGTTACAAGAAGATGCGAGCATTGGACTCGTCTCAACGACGATGGTCGCTCTCGGGGTGGTCCTCGTCACTGTGTTCACGCGCAATACCCACTTAGGGATAGAGGCGATCATGGGAAATGTCGATGCCCTTCACATCAACGATCTCAAATTGGTTTTTTATGTCGCCTGTATTAACATCGCTTTAATCAGTTTATTTTTTAAAGAATTTAAAATTGTAGCGTTTGACTCCTTGTTTGCAAAGACGCGAGGATTTTCTCCGACATTATGGAATTATTTATTGATGCTCCTCACCGCGATGAGCGTCATCGGGGCTTTTAGAGCCGTCGGGATCCTCTTGGTGTTGGCCCTCCTTGTAGGTCCCGTCCTGACAGCGCGCCTCTTCACCCATCGCTTAGGAAAAGTCATCCTCCTAGCCATGATTATAGGCATTGTGGCGAGTTTTATGAGCGTGGCGCTCTCTCGCCACTGCCTCTCTGTATACCACGTTCCCCTTTCTACTTCGGGGATGCTGGCCACCCTTCTTGGGCTCATTTATGCTCTTTGCCTCTTATTCAAAAAAGAAAAATCTCTCTATACCCAAACAACTTAAAAAGTTGGCTTTCCTCAGCGTCGTTAGCCGCTGAATTTGGTCCCATCTGCATCGCCCAACTCATTCGAGTTGAGCTGCTTCGATGTCGGCTTCGCCTGACTCAAATTCAGGGCGACTCCTTGAGGAAAGCCAACTTTTGAAGTTGTTTGGGTATACAAAAATAAGGGGATTTAGGCAAACTCATCGAGTTAATGATTTTAATTTAAGGTTCGTTATTTATGATTTTTACGCTGCTTTACGTGTTGCTTGCTGCTTTTGGGCTAGGTCTTCTCATCTTTATCCATGAGTATGGCCATTACTGGATGGCGAGAAAAGAGGGGATGACCGTAGAGGCTTTTTCGATTGGATTTGGAAAACCTCTCTACACGTGGAACAGAAATGGGGTGAAATGGCAGCTTTGCTGCCTTCCCTTTGGAGGGTTTGTCAAGATTGCCGGGATGGAGAAAGAGGGGGGATTAGAGCCTTACCAGATTGCGAATGGATTTTATGGGAAAAGGCCCCTATCGCGCATTAAAGTAGCTCTCATGGGGCCGTGTGTTAACATTGTGTTTGCCTTCGTCATATTTGGCGCTCTTTGGGTCTGTGGAGGGCGCAGCAAACCTTTTTCTGATTATACACATCTTATCGGTTATGTGGATGCCGACTCGGGGATCTACGCTTCCGGGGTGAGACCGGGCGATGAGATTAAAAAGATCAACCATCACCCGTTTCTCAATTTTCAAGATTTTTTGTATGCAGCGATTCTCAAAGACACTCCTCCTGTCATTGAGGGGGAGAAGATCGATTATTTACAACAAAGGAAAACTCCTTTCGAATACCGCTTTGAATACCCTGTAAAGGCGTCAATACCAGAGCGGATCCAAAGCGTGTTAGGAGCGATCCGGCCGGCTTCTTATCTGATTTATAGCCAGGCCTCTAGTTTTTCTCTCGATAAAGACCCTCCGATAAAAAACAGCGGCATCGAAGATGGGGATCGACTCTTGTGGGTCGATGGGAATCTCGTCTTTTCAAAAGAACAGCTCATCGCTACGATCAATGAGAAAAAAGCACTTCTCACGATTCGACGAGGGGATCAAACTTTTTTGTCTAAAGTCCCTCGCCTAAAAATTTCTGATCTAAGATTAACGGCGCAGCAAAAAGCGGAGTTAGAGGATTGGCAGCATGAGGCGAATCTATCGGGAAGGGTGCAAGATCTCTTCTTTATCCCTTACAACCTGACGAATACTGCCCTCGTAGAAGGAGAGCTTGCTTACCTCAATGATAAAACGCTTGAAGAGCGTCCTACGGCTTCTTCCAGAGCCTTTCTCGATCAGCCTCTGCAACCAGGAGACCAGGTCATTGCTGTGGATGGAATGGTTCTCTCTTCTTCCTATGAGATGATCCGTCTCTTACAAACGCGCCATATCCAGATCATCGTGCAAAAACACCCCAAGACCCAATCGGTATCTTGGAAAGAGGCCGATGCCGCCTTTAATGCGGGGATCTCGTGGCAAAATGTAGCTCAAATTGTCCATTCCATTGGGACCTCTGAGGAGATCCACTC
>JAHFTN010000075.1 GCA_023269365.1 Chlamydiota bacterium
CGTCGTCATAGGAGTCTTTAGCCTTTAAAAAGGTTGAGTTGTTCTTAAAAAGAACCCCTCTCACTCAACGAAAACGAGGATTTTTGAGGGTTTTTCCCACAGGTTCAAGAGCCACTTCGAAGGACATACTTTAATAAGTAGACCGAGAAGTGGCTCTTGAGCCTGCGGAAAAAAGATCGAAAAGCCTATTTTCCGTTTAGTGAGATGGGTTCGCGAATGGCCAGTCTACTTTCTCCTTCATTTTTTTTCCACAAGATTTCCATTCCCCTTGCAAAAAGAGTGTTCCTGTCCTAGTATTGAAGCCTCTTTCATAACGGGATTTACTTTACTATGCGCATGCTAAAAAATTTCTTTATCCGCACCTATGGCTGCCAGATGAACGAGCTCGACTCTGAGATCATGGTGGGACAGCTTCTCAAGCGGGGACTGACTCGCACCTACGAAGAAACAGATGCCGACCTCTTGATCTTCAACACCTGCTCTATCCGAGATCTTGCCGAACGCAAGGTGATGGGGAAAATCGGCCAGCTGGGGCGGTCGCGTCAAAAAAGGCCTTTAATCGGAGTTACGGGCTGTATGGCAATGGCTAAAAAAGAATCTTTATTCCGCAAACTCCCCCACATCGATTTCATCATCGGGACCAACAACATCAGCGAGTTAAACGACGTACTCGATGAGGTGCTAGAGACGCAAAAACACGTGATCCGCGCCCAGGACCAATTTGAAGAAAATCTCAACTATTTTGTAGCTAAGCGGGATGACCCTGTCAAAGCGTTTGTCTCGATCATCCGCGGCTGTGACAAATTTTGCACCTACTGCGTTGTCCCCTACACGCGAGGACAAGAGGTCTCTCGCCCCCCAGAGAGTATCGTAGAAGAGTGCACCCGCCTAGCTCAAAATGGATACAAAGAGATCACTCTTCTAGGACAAAATGTCAACAGCTACGGGAAAGACAAACCCGAATCGCACTGCCTTTTTCACGACCTCCTCTATCGGCTCGACAAGATCCCCGGGATCGAGCGGATCCGTTTTATGACCTCCCACCCCGTCGATATCACCCTCGAGTTAATGCAGGCGATCCGCGACCTCCCTTCCGTCTGTGAATTTGTCCACTTCCCCATCCAGGCCGGATCCAGCCGGATCTTAAAGAAAATGCACCGCATTTACACGGTAGAGACCTACCTCGAAAAGGTAGCCCTCCTCCGCTCGATTGTCCCTCACGTCTCTTTGGGCACCGATATCATCGTGGGCTTCCCCACAGAAACAGAGGAAGAGTTCCAGATGACCTACGACATCTTTAAGCAGATCCGCTACTCTGTAGCCTTCCTCTTTGCCTACAGCGCGCGCAAAGGCACCCCCGCCTTCCGTTGGAAGGACGACATTGCAGAAGAGGTGAAGCAAGAACGTCTACAGCGCCTCTTAAGCCTGCACGACGAGATCTGTGCAGAAGAGAGGATCAGCTGCATTGGCACCGAGGTGGAAGTGTTAGTAGAAAAACGCAACCGCGATGAAAAACACCTAAAAGGCAGGACCCGCTGCTGGAAAAACGCCCTCTTCACCGGGCCCGATTCCCTCATCGGCACCTTGCAGACAGTTAAAGTCACAGGATTTAACCATCAGACTCTGATGGGAGAGCTCAGCGGGCAACCTCCCCTCGAAAAACCCCAGCTGCGCGTCATATGAAAAAATAGGAATCTCCTAAAAGCTGCATAGGCAGCTTTTAGGAGTATTAGAATTTATTTAGAAACTCGTGCGAGGACGTACCCTGCAAGGCTCCATCCGATCACGAGATCAACCAAGTTCATCATCACATAGCCAAGAGAAAAGCCAACCCAATTCCAGGCGGGAAAGACGCCAAGAACGCTCACTCCTATCCCAAAAAGGCATCCCATCCAGACCTTTTTCTTCAACGTAAGACCCTTTGATTGCAAAAATATCCAAGAGAGGATCAAAGCTCCAATGACTTGGAAGAAGAAAGAGAAGAGGAGAGGCTTCACTCCACGAAGACCAAAACCCTCAGGAACAACAGCGGCAAAGACAAAAGGTCCATTTTCCATTTTTTCCATAGAGCGATTCATCTCAGCAGAAGAGGAATTTTCATCGTGAGAAAAAGTGTAAGGGATGATGTACATGCCGCGCGTGGGGGCATTATCTTTAATCACTGAAGCGACTCTTTCTTCATGTTTAAAAGAGTGGAAACACTGGTGGTGCCAAGGAAGGATCATCCACGATATCAATCCCCAAATGAAAACGACAAGTCCCCCTATGAGACCTGATTTTAATAACGATTTAGACATAGATAAACTCCAACTATAATAAGTTCTTAAACTCTTCTTCGGAAAGCACTCTAATGCCTAGCTCTAACGCTTTAGTGAGTTTGGAGCCGGGCTCTTCTCCTGCAAGGAGATAGTCTGTTTTCTTACTAACAGATCCGACCACTTTTCCGCCACACTCTTCAATCAATGCGGTCGCTTGGGAGCGGGAATAATGGGGAAGCGTCCCTGTCAACACGAAGATCTTATTGAGAAAACGATGGTCTTTACGGCGCTGGCGTTGAGGAGCATGAGGAACCACTCCTAGTGCAAGAAGGTCGTGAATCTCTTTGAGGTTCTTTTCCTCTTTAAAATAGGCGGCAACCGAGTGAGCAATTTTTGTACCAATCCCTTGAATCTCTTGCAGCTCTTCTTGACTCATAAGGGAGAGCTTCTCGATGCTGCCCGCTGTCTGTGCAAGCATCTCTGCTGTCCCACTGCCCACATGCTTAATTCCCAGGGCGAGGAGAAAGCGAGAGAGGGGAGCTTGCTTTGAGCGCTCGATGCTCGTCAATAAATTCTCAACCGATTTTTCCTTAAAACCCTCGAGTTGAAAGAGATGTTGGGGTGTTAGTTTGTAGATGTCGGAGGGGTTGCGAATGAATTTGTGAGAAAAGAGGGCTTCTACCACCTTTTCCCCTAGATTCTCGATATCCATCGCCTCTTTAGAGGCAAAGTAGATGAGGCTGCGCATCTGCTGCTCAGGGCAGTGCTGTGTATTGGGACAACGCACTGCCACCTCCTCTTCGCTGATGACGACAAGCGTATGGCAACTGGGGCAACGATGGGGCATCTTCCAAGGAGGGGTGTGAGGAGATCTGCGCGCCGTATCCACCCTGACCACTTTGGGAATCACATCTCCCCCCTTTTCAATCACGACAAAGTCCCCTTCTCTAATGTCTTTGCGCTCTACCTCTTCTTGGTTGTGTAACGTCGCTCTAGAGATCGTGCTGCCAGAAACAAAGACAGGCTCGAGCTCTGCGACAGGGGTGAGCACGCCTGTGCGCCCCACTTGAACTGTAATTTTTTGGATGCGCGTCAATATTTGTTGCGGCGCAAATTTGTATGCAACAGCCCATCTAGGGCTTTTGCCAGTCACCCCCAAAAGATCATGCATTTTTAACTCATCGACTTTCACAACGATCCCATCGATCTCAAAAGGGAGTGTATGCCGCTTCTCTTCGATCTTATCCGCAAAAGTCAATACCTCATCGACACTAGAGCACCGTTTGCGGAAAAGGGGATCAAAGACAGGAAGACCTAACTTCTCTAAATAGGCATGACACGCCATCTGGGTTTGTACTGAAGCCTGTCTCTCATCGGCAATTCCATAAAAAATGACGCTCAATCCCCTTGTTGCAGCTTCTTTGGGATCCAAAAGTTTTAAGGCCCCCGCTGCCGCGTTGCGCGGGTTGGCATAGAGATCCTCTTCCGAGCGCGCTTTTTCTTTATTTAACGCTTCAAAAATAGTATGGGGCATAAACACCTCCCCGCGCAGCTCTACATCAACTTTTTGGTGCACCCTTAATGGCAAATTGCGCACCGTTTTCATATTTGCCGTAATGTCATCCCCTTTTTGCCCATCGCCTCGCGTCAACGCTTGTGTAAACACCCCGTTTTCATAGAGCACCGTGACGGCAATCCCATCCATTTTCAACTCGCAGCAAAAGTGGACCGCTGCTCCCTCTAGAAGCTTATGCACACGCCCCACAAAATCTTGCAACTCCTCTCGTGAATAGGTATTGGCCAAAGAAAGCATCGGAATCTTGTGCTTCACCTGCCTAAACCCCTTGAGCGTCCCTCCTCCCACCTTTTGCGTCGGCGACGCAGGAGTGATCCACTCGGGATGAGCTTTTTCTATCTCCTCGATTTTTTTAAAGAGTTGATCGTAGGCATAATCAGAAATTTTAGGAGAAGCTTCTAAGTAATAAAGGCGGTCGTGCTCTAACATTTCTGCAATCAGCTCTTTGTAGTCTTTTTGACTATACACTCACAACCTCGAAAATCAAAGTGGCCAAAGGAGCCAACTGTATCTTGTAATTATGCACTGTGGAGTTGAGCTTATCTGAACCAAAATATTCTTTTCTATCTGTATTGAATACCTCTTTTAAAGAGGCAGCAAAAGGCAATCTTATAGAGTATTCAGGAACGTAATTAGGAGTGAAGTTGTGCACGACAAATACCATTTTACTGTGTCCTTTTCTCAGATAACTTAACACACAATTGCTTCTATCCGAACAGTCGACCCACTCAAATCCTTGGGGATTAAAATCTTGTTCCCATAGAGCGCTACACCCCAAATAAAAATGGTTTATCTCTTGAAAAAACCGCTGCAACTGTTGATGCCGCTCAAAGTGTAAGAGATGCCAAGGGAGTTCTTGCTTGCAATTCCACTCCTCCCACTGCCCCAGTTCTGCTCCCATGAAAAGGAGTTTTTTTCCCACCTGAGTCAGCTGGTAACTATAAAGTAACCTCAAAGAGGCAAATTTCTGCCAGTCATCTCCAGGCATTTTAGAGAGAAGTGATGCTTTCCCATGTACCACTTCATCATGAGAAAGAGGTAAGATGTAGCGCTCAGAAAACGCATAGACGAGAGCAAAGGTTAAGTCCCCCTGGTGAAAAGAGCGAAAAAGGGGGTCTTTATGAAAATAGCGGAGGGTGTCATTCATCCATCCCATGTTCCACTTCATCGTAAATCCCAATCCCCCCTGTTCCAAAGGGTGGGTGACCCCTAAAAACGAGGTCGATTCCTCTGCGATCCTGTGGGCAAAGGGGAATTTCTCCCTGATAATGGCATTCAAATGTTTTATCCACTCGATCGCCTCTAAATTGTGATTCCCTCCAAAACAGTTGGGAATCCATTGCCCCGCCTCCCTTCCGTAGTCAAGATAGAGCATTGACGCCACTGCGTCGACCCTGAGTCCATCGATGTGCATTTTGTCGAGCCAAAATAGGGCGCTTGCGATGAGGAAGTTGCTCACCTCAGATCTTCCATAATTAAAAATACACGTGTTCCAGTGGGGATGGATTCCTCTTAGTGGATCTTCATGTTCATAGAGATAGGTCCCATCAAACTGCGCTAGCGCATGCTCATCCATCGGAAAGTGGGCTGGCACCCAATCCAAAATGACGCCAATCCCCATTTGATGCAAGTGATCGATAAAAAACTGAAAATCTTGCACGCTGCCCATGCGCGAGGTCACGGCAAAAAACCCTGTCACCTGATAGCCCCACGACTCATCAAGGGGATGTTCCAAAAGGGGCATCAACTCGACATGCGTAAATCCCATCTTTTTGCAATAGTTTCCAAGCTCAATAGCAAGCTCCCTATAGTTGAGCGAGTGCTCTCCCCTTCTCTTCCAAGAGTCTAGATGCACCTCATACACCAACATCGGAAAAGCATCTCGATCTCGCTTTTGCCCCATCCACGCCCCATCTTGCCAGCTGTGCTGATCGACATTAGAGAGGATCGATGCCGTCTGAGGGCGCCGCTCGGAGAAGAGTGCATACGGATCTGCCTTGAGAAGAAGAGCCCCTTTAGCGGTACGAATCTCAAACTTGTATTTCTCTTGGGGCTCAAGTCCTGGGACAAACAGCTCCCACACCCCAGAAGTTCCCATCTTGCGCATCGGATGTGCCCTTCCATCCCATAAGTTGAAATCCCCTACGAGCGCCACGCGATGGGCATTGGGTGCCCAGAGAGTAAACTTCGCTCCAGCGATCCCCTGATGCACACATAATCGTCCGCCCATCACCTCGTAGAGCTGGTAGTGTACCCCCTTGCCAAACAGATACGCATCGAAAGGACTAAATGTGGGCCAAAAAACATAAGGGTCATGCGCAAGCACCCCCTGATATAGATAGACGCGATAGTCTTTACATGTGGTGTGAGGAGGAACGAGACGCTCGAAGAGCCCTTCTCCCCCTACTTTTTGCGCCTCGACCATCTTGCCAAACAACTCAAAACGCACATAGGAAGCCCCCGGCTTCCACAGGCGAATGATTTTTTGCGTTTCCCCTGCAGGATGCAGCCCTAAAATGGCATGAGGGTCGGCATAGAAGCTCTCCTCTTGGCGCGCTATCTTGTTGCTCTGAATACTCATCGTTCTTAGACTCTGAAATTTGCCCTACCTTAGAAGAATTGCCCTCCGATGTCAAGAACTGGGGAAACTGTCTTAGAGAACAAGGGCCCTTAACTCGACTTTGAAAATGTACAAAGTCGAGCTTAAAATAAAAACCGATCCAGCTGCAACGTAGAGCCTTGCTCGAGAGGAAGGGTCAACCGCCCCTCTTTGCTAACCTCGAGCTTGCTCCTCACTCTGCCTTTAGTTTGTAGGCGGCAAGCGGTAATCCCTTTGGGAAGGCGTAAGTGGACCTCTCCGTCTGTGGCAGGAGTAAGCACCACCCTTCTCAACGCCTTTTTTGTCCATTCGAAATGCAACAGGTGGGAAGCGTGTGTCTGGATCGACACCATCCGCCCACAAGAAAATTCAGGGGGAAGGCAGGGCAATAGGATGAGTTCATCCGTTTCTTGATAGAATAGGGAACGGATAGCACGCCCCGATTCGGTAAGAAGGGAGAGGAGGGGGATTGTTGTCTTTTCTTGCGGCAGCCCTTGATGCTCCTCGTCGCAAAGGCGTGGAACAAATACTCCTTTAAATGTGGAGAGAAAAAACGAAGTGAAGGCTTTGAGGAGCTCTACTCTCTTATGCTCTTTAAGGGATTCTATAGGGCGGTGAGGCGTTTTTGGAACAAGAGCACTTAACTGCAACCACAGGGGAAATAGCTCCTTGAAATCGAACCGCTCTTTCATCCGACTCCACTCTTGAGCCTTGTGGGAGCCCAACGAGAGCCTTTCTTTATTTAAAGAATCGCAAACAAAACAACTTACAAGCAACATACTCTCTTTATTAGAAAGCCGTTTTTCCTTAAAATTTGACCCTGAGAGAGCCACTTTTTTACCCGGCGCTTTGTCCAAATCTAACCATAACCCCTCCCCTCTCGCTTCAAGGCAATAGCGCATATATCCTTCTTGGGTCATCCCAAATACGCTCAATGAAGCGCTCTCTAAGTCGAGCTGCGCCGTAAATTCCTTGAGGGGGCCCCTCCAGGGGAAATCCACCCGGAACGTCTCTTGCGTCTCTTCGAGATTTGCAAAATTAAGGCGCGTCGGGAATACCTGAACGCTCCAGCTCGTCTTAGGAAGGAGGAACCAAGTCCCCAGCTGATGGGAAAAGGGGCGGTTTTTTTGCGCGATGGCTATTTTCATCTTTAAAGTACCTTTCCTATGAGGGCATGAGGGGCATTGGAGAGGAGTTTCACTTCTACAAGTGTATTCGCAAGGCTCTTGTCCCCTTCTACGACGACGGTTAAAAAATTGTCGGTATGGCCCGACATCTGCCCTGCAGAGTCTTCACTTTCAACAAGCACAGAGCGCCTCTGCCCCACATAACGCTCTCTCAAGGAAAAGGCGATCTCTTCTGCCTGGCGCAAGACGAGCTGTTTTCTCTCTTGCATCACCTCTTTTGGAACCTGATGGGGATAAAGAGCCGCCCTTGTCCTCTCTCTGCGACTATAGGGGAACATATGCACCTTGGCAAACTCCACTTCAGATAGCATCTCAAGCGTCTCGTGAAAATCTTGTTCACTCTCCCCAG
>JAHFTN010000076.1 GCA_023269365.1 Chlamydiota bacterium
TTGGATGGTAGGATTGCGTGTAAGGAGCTGTCGTTGGTAGAGGCCGGAGGCGATAGTGGCTCTTGTCCCCAAGATCCCCACTTTACTGGAGGGAAGATAATGAAGAACTTCTTCAACGCCCTGTTCTGTAATGCCAATGACGGGGATGTTTAAACTTTCTCGGATAGAGTCTAGTGCAGCACTCGAAGCTGTATTGCAAGCAATGACAAGAGCCTTGATCCCTTGCATCGAAAGGAAAGAAGTGCTCTCTAGAGAGTAGCGCAAGATCGTCTCTTTGCTTTTGGCTCCGTAAGGAAGGCGAGCGGTGTCCCCGAAATAGAGGATGTTTTCAAAGGGGAGGAGCTCTCGGATGGCGCGCATGACGCTGAGCCCGCCAAATCCAGAATCAAAGACCCCGATACTATTTTTATGCAAGTCAGGAGGGGTCATCGTGAAGCCTCAGGTTCTGCCCTACGACGATCTTATCAGAACTGAGATGATTGAGTTTGCGCAAGAGCTCTGCAGTGGTGTGGTAGGCGCGTGCGATTTTTTCTAGGGAATCTCCTGCCTTAACGCGATACATTTTTGTTGGAAGAGCTTCTACTGGAGTTATCGCCTTGGAGATGGAGTTCAGTGTGGTCTTTAGCTTGCTGACTTCGCTGAATTTTTCATCATGTGTGGAAAGATGAGTTTCTAGGTGTTGTATCTGTGAGAGAGTCTGATTAAGGGAGGTCGATAGAGTTCTTAGATCTGCTGTGATTTTATCGACATTTTTTTCCACAGAGGAGATTTTTTTTTCTAAAGCGCTAAGAGAGGCGTTCGTACTCTCTTGAATGAGTTTAGAACCTTGCTTTTTCCCCTTCTCTTCCAAAAGAGAAAGCTCCACCTGGGTAGTATGGAGCACATGCTTGATATCTTCGAGCTCGATGCGCAACGCATCGACATCGGGGTTCCCATAGACCCCCGATGGGGGTCTTGCTTCCAGGGAAGAGACAAGAAAAAGTGCTAAGCAGCCGATTAACTTTTTCATGAATCTGATCCCCTATTTCTGATAGATTCTGAATTCACCACGGCGATTTTGTGCCCAAGCTTCTGGATTGTGCCCAAAGTCTGCAGGTTTTTCTTTTCCGTATGACACAGTATGGATCCTTTCTGGATCTACGCCGTGCTTAACAAGTGTGGAGCGGATAGAGTCGGCTCTACGTGTACCCAGTGACAGGTTATAGGCTTCAGGGCCCCGTTCATCACAGTGACCGGAGATGAATAAACTAATGTTAGGATGAGATTTTAGGTAAGAAACGATCCTTTCAATTGTCTCTAGGGAGTCTTTTTCTTTTAAAACGTGTTCATCTGTATTGAAATGCACATTTTTAAAAACGGCAGCTTCGGCTCCTGTGGGTTTATAGAATCCATCTATCCCCGGAAGCCCACTTCCCCTTTCTCCAGGAGAAAATTTAGGTTGTGCGATCGCTGCATCTGCAAGAGAGGCTCGCAAGTCCTCATCTTTAAGCCCAATAAAATCTTCATCATTAGGTCCAAAGAAATCGGAGTCGTTGGCAGCTTCATCATGTCCCCATAGAGAGCGTGTGCTTCCTTTGTAGTTGCCAGCTGTTGCTTCATCGTCCCAGACGCCTGCATTATTTTTTTTACATCCCACCATCAATGTGCACAGAAGTGTGCAGATTAGGGTGAGGGTGGTGCGCGAGTGTTTCATATGTTGTTCCTCTTGTTTTATAAGGGTCTGTTGTTTGAGGGAATTGCAAAGCGAGTTTTGCGAGTTCCCTCGTTTGTTCGAACAACGACCTCTAATTTTTTAATGGCCCCAGGTCGGATAATGTTTTTTCCCAGGGCCTCTACTAATCTTAATAGCCTCAGGTTGGTTCAAATTTACAATATAAAGCTCTGAGTTCGAGTTGTCTGTCGAATTAAATACAATATGGTTACTGTCAGGTCCCCACACGGGATTTTCTTTATGACCAGGTCCCGAGGTCAGTTGCATCTCTTCTTGCGTTGCAAAGTCGTAAATCCATATTTGCCTATTACTTCCTGTTTTAGCACTATAGGCTAATTTTGTGCCATCAGGAGACCAAGATGGACAGGAATTTTCCTTATTTTGTTTACTGATCATGACAGCGTTAGGACGCGTTTCGGAAGGGGTTGAGGAGATAACGTAGATGCGAACGCCCCCATCTTTATCGGAAGCAAAGGCGATTTTTGATCCATCCGGACTAAAGGTAGGAGAAGCTTGAGTGGATCTGGGGTAAGAATAGAGTTGCACGGGTTTCCCCACATTCCCCGTTTCTGGATTTAGGGGCTGGATGAAGAGGTCTGTACGCCCTCCTGCATTCGAGATAAACGCAATTTTATCTCGCTGCTTAGCAATCGTAGGGAGGAGTTGATTTCCCTTCAAATCAATGAGTCGTTTTCCCACACCTCCTTTAAGAGATCCAAGGAGGATTTTGGGTTGGCCTAGTTTGTAGGAGACGTAGAGGAATTTATCGTTATTAAATGAGCGGTTTTGAGGTAGACATACAGGGGTGACGCAGTAGCTGTTCTCATGGGTAATCTGGCGCGCATTGGCGCCGTCCCAATCACACTCCCAAATTTCAGAAATCCACTCCGATCCGTCGGGGCGAGGATTTTTAACTTGGTAGGCAAATAACAGATGGGTAGAAGCAACTCCTTCTTTATTAAAAAGAGCCTTATAGATTGCATCTGCAACTTTGTGAATGTATTTTCGATCTTCTCCTAAATCTCCACTTAATGGGACGTCGGGAAACGTTTTCACACTGCCATTTTGGGTGTTAAATACAATAGAGCGAAGGGATTTTCCCTCGAGTGTCGAACGGATGACATAGGAGATGCCTCCTCTTTTCCATAGAGGATTTGAGAAGTCTTTGTTAGAAAGGAGCAGCTCCTTGTCAGGGGTTTTAGCCAAAACTTTTGTCGAGCCATTGTAATTAAAATCGTAGTTTAAAATCGCTTCTAATTGAGAGAGGTAGCTAGAAGAAAAAGCAGGCTCTTGTGCATGGATTTTTCCGATATAAGCGACCTGTAAGGGAGTGGATGTTGCTAAATGGACGCGAATCTCTTGCAGAGATTCTTCAGCTCGAAGAGGGTGGGGACAGACTCCGATAAAAAAGAAGCTTAAGCAACACGCTAATAACAATTTTCTCATAATTTTAATTTTCATTCAGGAAAGTCAGGATAAAATCACACTCTTTTTGATTCGTATAGGCTCCATTTAACTTAGGAAAACGCATGTGGGGCAAGGTGGTTTCAAGGTAGCGCCTATTCTCTTTGCTCTGCGCATTAAGCACTGCAAGTTTAACAACTGAGCCATCTTGACGCAAGCTTAATCGGATCTTCACTTCTCCATATTCAGGGAGGACAAGAAGCTGATGTAGATGCCCTACGAGGATCCCGATGTAATCATCCTCTTCAGATTCAGTATCAATGCGCAAGACAACAGGAGCGGTTTGACTTTTTAACCCCATTGAGTTCTCTTTTTTCTTATCGCCTTTTTGTTCAATTTTCGCAATGCTCTCCTCAATTTCTTTTCTTAACGCTTCAGAAAGGGTAGCGCGAGGAGGGGCAGAAGCTTTCTTGGTGTTGTTTAACGTTTTATCTGCGATAGCAGGCTCTTTTTTAGGAGAGGAAGGGGCTTTGGCCATAGCTTTTTTTACGGGAGATTTTGCTGAAGAAGGAGATTGTGTTTTAGCAGGTTTTGGAGGGGAGGCGATGGACCGAGCAGGAGTGGGGCTTGCTATTTTTTTTGAAGGTGTTGGTACGGCGCGGACGGGTTTTGGAGTTATCGTATTAACGATTAATGATTTGTGCGCTTTTCGTTTCGAAGAAAACGAGGGTTGAAGCAGAAGTATGGAGAAGAAACACAGATGGATTCCCCAGATGAGGAGAAGAAGGATTTTGCGAAAAGAAAAAGAGCTCAACTGTGTTACCCTGGCTGTAAAATGATGTCAAGCTGTTCAAATCCAGCAGTTTCTACGGCATTTTTCACCGTTTGATACGTTCCGAAATGGGCTTTTTTATCATGAAATAGCTGAGGAACTTGGGTCGGGTAGGCTCGCTTTGCATTTTTAAGAAGTTCGATGAGTTGTTTTTCAGAGACGATTTTTCTATTGAAATAGAGGGTGTCGTCTTCTTGGACTTGGATTGCAATGGGGCTGCTCTCTTGGACAACACCACTTTCCTTAATTCCATGCCCAGCAGATGCAGCGAGTTGGATTCGGTCAAGCTCTAGCATCGGAGCAATGACGATGAACATAATCAAGACTACAAAGACGACATCGATAAGGGGGGTAAGATTAATGTGGAGCTCTTCAGAGGACTCCCCTTGACGAGAAGATAAACGAGCTCTTTTCATATTTAGCTCACATCTGCTTTGCGATAGTGGAGCTCCACTGTAAATAGGAGTTGATAGAGGAACTCTTCCATCTCAGAGGAGTATTGTTTAATCTCATTTTTTAGATAGTTATAAGAAACTAAGGCGGGGATGGCGATGATGAGTCCCAAGACTGTGGTCGCAAGTGCGGTAGAGAGACCTCCTAATACAGCTGTGTTAGAGGCGGCAGAAGCTCCTGCCCCCAACTCTGAAAAGGCAATTAAGATTCCCCACACAGTGCCAAGGAGTCCTAAAAAAGGGGCCAGCGTAACAATGGTTGCTAAGACAAACAAGTTTTTTTCTAGGCGTTTTGTCTCAGAAGAGATCGTGCTAAGGCCATGGGACTCAATGCTATTTAAATCTTCTGATGAGAGGTAGACTTGCGCTTCTTTTTGTGAGGAGAAGTAGAGGTTTTTATTTAAAATCTCCACAGTTTTTGCTTTCATTTCTTTGAAAATTTCCCCAAAAGGATGAGGGACTCTAGCATTCTTAGGTCTGGGAAGTTGATCGAGATCTAAATGCAATAACTTCTCTTTATTAAGAAAATAAGCTTTTTTAAAGGCATCAGAAATGTGCACGACCTGACGTGTCGTCCAAATTTTTTGAACAAGCAGAACCCAACAGATAACAGAAAGTGATACAAGGGATAAAATGACGAGTTTCCCTAGAAAATCAGAATGGGCGTAGGCCGCAACAAAGGCCCCGATGTTAGCAATGGGCGCATGAAAAGTCATAGTGTGTAAGTCTCTTGTAAACTGAAGGCAAATGCAATTCCCTCGCGAGCTTCTTTATACATAGGTATATAGCTATTTGTCAAGGAACCTGCCTCGATAAAAATTTGCAGTTGTTTGGGAGGTGGCCAATAAATCAGAGTCTAGATAATCTAAAATCCCATGGTTATTGATACACACGCTCATCTTACTTCAGATTTAATGCTGCCTCATCTCTCTGAGGTGTTGCAGCGCGCGATGGATGCGGGGGTAGAGAAGATAGTCAATATCTGCACTGATGTGAAGAGTTTACAAGAAGGGATCGCTTTAGAGAAAACCTGTCCATGGGTTTATACGACAGCAGCAACAACACCCCATGATGTGGAAACAGAAGGGGAGGGTTTTTTTCCTGTCGTAGAAAGAGCTGCTTTAGAACAGCGCCTTGTGGCGCTTGGAGAGACGGGGTTAGATTATTTTTATAAGCACTCAGATAAGCGTGTGCAGCAGCAGTTCCTCTCTCGTTATTTCTCTTTGGCTAAGAAAGCTAAACTCCCCTTAGTCTTTCATTGTAGAGAGGCGTTTGGAGATCTATTTTCTATGGCAGATGAGCAATATAAAGCTCTGCCCGCTTTATTACATTGCTTCACAGGTTCCTTGCAGGAAGCTAAGGAGGTGCTCGATCGGGGCTGGTTGATTTCTCTTAGCGGGATTTTGACATTTAAAAAATCAGAGAATTTAAGGGAAGTGGCGAAGTATGTCCCTTTAGAAAGTCTTGTTATTGAAACAGATTCTCCCTACTTAGCTCCTCAGAGTCAAAGGGGAAAGTCCAATGAGCCTGCCTTTGTAATAGAAATTGCAAAAACCCTCGCTTCCATTAAAGGGATCAACCTTGATGAGGTAGCTCGGGTTACGACAGATAACGCCAAGCGTTTTTTTTCTTTTTCTAAACAGGAATAATGTGTAAGACTCTTAGGACTGGACTTTAGCCACCAATGGCTGAGGTCCAGTAAAACAGTTCTACTTGTATTATTATGGCAACACTTACAATCCCCGGTGCATTTGTTTGGCGTAGGCTTCAGTCCCTGATGGGGTTGTGGCTGGTTTTTTTTATCGTGGAACATCTGGTGACTAATTCTCAAGCTGCCCTTTGGCTTAGTGAAGGGGGGCAGGGCTTTGTGCGTAGTGTCAATCAACTGCATAATTTGCCTTATTTAGAAGCAATTGAGCTGACTCTTATCGGAGTGCCGATCTTGATCCATCTGGTTTGGGGGATTCAATATGCGCTTAATGCAAAAATGAATCATCGAAAAAGTGATGGGAGTGTTCCTTCGATTCAAACGCCGCGCAATCGAGCCTATTCTTGGCAGAGAATCACTTCATGGATTTTGCTTGTATGCTTAATTGGGCACATTGTGAAATTTCGATTTCTAGAGTATCCAGAAGAGGTAAAGATTCATCACAACTCGTACTATACAGTAAAGATCACTCTGGATGGGAAATTAGATCAAGTCGCAGAGAAATTAAAGGTGACATTAGTGGGGCCCAAAAGAGCGAGTGTAGAGGATTTTAAGATGCTCAATACCTCTATGCTCTCTGAACAAGAGGTTTTGGCAGTGGCTCCTGATTTTGGAACTGCAACGATTCTCTCTGTGCGCAACACATTTAAAAGCCCTATTTACATAGGTATTTATACGATTTTTGTGCTGGCAGCATGCTTTCATGCTTTTAATGGATTTTGGACGTTTTTAATTACATGGGGACTTGTGCTTAAGATGGCAGCGCAAAGGACTTGGTCTATTGTGGCTGTCTGTCTGATGGTGTTATTTATTTTTTTAGGATTAGCAGCAGTTTGGGGTTCATATCTAGTCCAGTAGACAAGGAATGCAAATGAAAAAAAAAGTGGTTGTCGTAGGCGGTGGGCTTGCGGGACTTTCCACAGCTATGAAGCTCGCTGAAAAGGGATGTCATGTCACCATTGTGTCCGTAACAAAGGTGAAGCGGTCCCATTCCGTCTGTGCTCAGGGGGGGATCAATGCGGCGATGAATCTCAAGGGGGAAGAAGACTCCCCACTCATTCATGCCTATGATACGATTAAAGGCGGGGATTTTTTAGCCGATCAACCCCCTGTCGTTGAGATGTGTTTAGCGGCGCCTGGCATCATTCGGATGATGGAGCGGTTTGGGTGTACTTTTAACCGCACAAAAGAAGGGAATTTAGATTTTCGTCGATTTGGAGGGACGCTGTACCATCGCACCGCGTTCAGTGGAGCTTCTACGGGGCAGCAACTTCTTTACTCTCTAGATGAGCAGGTACGTCGCTATGAGGTGGAAGGGAGGATAGAAAAGCTAGAGCACCATGAATTTTTGCGCCTCGTACTCGATGAGGAGGGAAGAGCTCGAGGGATTGTGCTCATGGATCTGACTAATTTACAGCTTAGCATTCTCAAAGCAGATGCTGTAGTCGTAGGGACAGGGGGCCCAGGATTAATTTTTAAAAAATCTACTAACTCGACATTTTGCACAGGGGCTGCTAATGGGCGTCTCTTTATGCAGGGGATGAAGTATGCTAATGGGGAATTTATCCAGATCCACCCGACAGCCATTCCAGGAGAAGACAAACTGCGCCTGATCTCAGAATCCTCGCGAGGAGAAGGGGGGAGGATGTGGGTGTATGGGGATTCTTCCAAAACCCTCACCACGTCGGAAGGAAAACAGATCTCTTGTGGAAAGACGGGAGAGCCTTGGTATTTCTTAGAAGAGATGTACCCTGCTTTTGGAAATTTAGTCCCGCGCGATATTGCTTCTAGAGAAGTATTGAGAATTGTTGAGTTGGGATTGGGAAT
>JAHFTN010000129.1 GCA_023269365.1 Chlamydiota bacterium
AAGAGTGTCTAGCGCCTCGCCTCTTCTCTAAAGAGCTAAAAAGTCTGTTAAAGCCGCTTCTGCTAGGGATGATCGGGATCAGCGCCGTCCAGATCAACAGCACTCTAGATGCCCTTTTTGCAAGGGCTGCGTCTCTCGAGGGCCCCGCCTACTTGTGGTATGCAATTCGAATCGAGCAGGTCCCTTTGGCTCTATTTGGGATTGCGCTCTCATCGGCTCTCTTGCCGCCTCTTGCAAGGGCCCTCAAAGAGGGATCGCACGATCGCTACCTCTCTTTACTTCGCTTCGCCCTGCGCAAAGGATTTAGTTTGATCTTTCCTTGTTCCTGCGCCCTTTTTGTCCTCGGCGTCTCTGGCATCAACTTGCTCTATGGACATGGTCACTTCACTTCAGATGCCGTCTATCAAACCACTCTATGTCTCTGGGGGTATGGGCTGGGCTTGCTCCCCTCTGTATTTGTCTTATTTTTAGCGCCTGCCTTTTATGCGGACAAGCAATTTGCCCTTCCGATGAAGGGCTCCCTCTTCTCCGTGGGATTCCACCTCTGTTTAACTTCTCTTTTCGTATTCGGGTTTCACTGGGGAGCGTTTAGCATCGCCCTTGCCACAAGCCTCTCTGTTTGGAGCAATTACTTCTATCTGTCTTACCATTTATCGAAAAAAGTGGGGCAGCCTTTGCGCGAGCGTTCCGTCTCCTCCTCATTTACAAAGACCACATGGAGTACCCTTGTCGCGACGGGGGGTACTTTGTTGACCGGCGTATTTTTCGTAGAAGACCCGACCCTGGCCCTCCTTTTCCGCTCCATAGAGCCCCTATTTACTAGAGACATCCAGCTGCAGCTGATGCAATTTGTAGCATTAAGCGGCGTGTTTGTGATCCTCTTCTTTGCAAGCGCGCGCCTGTTCCAAGCAGAAGACGCCCTGGCATTAATTGGTGTTAAAAAGAAGTCACCACTGATCTAAGCCGATCTGAAAGCCGATGACAAAGGCGTTGGGGGTGTTGGTCCCCTTGGGATGGATGATGTACTGGATATCGGGCGTGATGTAGAACCATTTATTTAGCTGAGCCCAGTAGTTAAGCTCCAAGACGGTTTCTTGGTTTTGAGGCTCTTGGTGGGTGCGCCTTTGCCTGTGCGCTAGATCAGAGCTGTATTTTCCGTAGGCAACGCCAAAAGCTGCAGAATCTTTTGGCCTTCCTTCGAAGATCCCTTTGTACACGAGCCCTGCGTCGACAAAAAAGGGAAAGAGATTTCTGTTTTTTGGCTGAAAAAATAGAGAGATAAAAGGGGTTAGTCCCTGATCTGAGCCGGCTCCACCTTTTCTGTAGATCATCTGATCGAAGAGCAGATATCCACCAGGATCTCCCTTTTGCTCTCCTCCGGAGAATTTATTTTCATTGCCTGTCAGGTAGAAAAAACCGGCTTTGTAATTGCCTGGCATCCCATGGTCTCCCTTCTCTTGATTGACAAGGGCGCACCACTCAGTGATCCACACGACCCCATTTGTGTTTGCAAAGGTGAAATTCACGCCGTGGTATTTATTTTGTTGGATCTTGCTGTTGGCATTGTAAATGGCGAATTTCGCAGACAGGCGTTTGAAGGGGAGCACTTCCATAAGGGCGCCCCACGTTCCGTTTGGATACGCTGTGAAGGGGATATTAAAAAAGATGGCAATCGGGTTTCCATCGAACGCATTGTTGACATATTGCCAATAGAGAGGAGAAGATAAAAAGTCGTTGCCCGCATTGAGCCTACCCGCTTTGAGAGTGAACCGTTTTTCAAACAGCGTCTCCATCAGATAGAGTTCACTTAGCCTTACCGTTTCAGAGCCAAACACCTGGGCCACGGGGAACTGGTTATCGATCTTTCTCGAAGAGAGGTTAGTCCCTGTGCGCCAGCAGATAGAGGCAAATAAATTCAGTCCCGTCAGCCCTGCCTTGGTGAAGTTGATATTTGTAGACACCCCAAAAGATCCCGCATAGGCAAACCCCCGAGCCTTCCCTCCAATCGGGTTCCCCAGTACGTCGGCTACGTAGGCGCCATCGATGGTGATGCCTGCATTTGCAAGCGTTTTTCTCGCTCCGTTCCAGTTACCGGTCATGTACTTGTCATCCCACCAGTTGGGCTGAGGGACTTCTGGCTTTTCTTGCTGAAAATACTCAAGCATGAGCGCATGCCGCTCCCTTGCACTTTGAGCGATGCGGCTATCTGTGGCAAAAAGAGAGGAAGAAACAAAACAGACGCTGAAAAAATAGAGAATAAAAAGTTTCATAAGTCCTTTGTAATTGATAAGAGCTGTTTTTTGCAAGGGTCAGCGAGGAGAATTTTGCGGAAAATTTAACTTAACTCACTTATGACGAGCATGTTAACTAATTATTTTGTCACTTTAATTTAGCAAAAAGTGACAATTTTGTCACTTTTTTGCGCTAAAAAGTGACAAAATTGTCACTTTTTGCTAAATTAAAGTGACAAGATCTGTTGCAAAAGGGGGTCTCATGCAGCGCAAAATGATGCAAAAGTTGATAAAATGGAAAGGGGAAACAGGGCGCA
>JAHFTN010000077.1 GCA_023269365.1 Chlamydiota bacterium
CTGGGATTTTTCCGTAGGAAAAATTAAAAAAATTGTCTACACTGGCCTGCTCTAAAGTTTCAGAGCTATTCATGCCGACAATTTCTGAGTTTTTTGGTATTCTTATTCTATTGAGGACTGGAACGATGCTGCAAATAACAAAAAGCTACAAAAAATTCCCCCTCTTCAATAAATGTAGAGATATGGGATTCAAAAGAGCAAAAATAGTCGCCTGTACTCCTAAGTCGCATTACCGCGTGTGGATACGTTTTGATGATGGGTTAGAAGGGGAAGTAGATTTAAACCACTTAGTCGGTCAAGGGGTCTTCGAGGCTTGGAAATCTGTCGATTTTTTTAATCAAGTGCGAGTAGATCCAAAAACGGATACTTTGACTTGGGGAGATGAAATTGATCTAGATCCCCATGTTCTAAGAGAAAGCCTTTCTAAGAAGAGCTAAGATCATTGAGCCCCGTATAATTACCGCCAGCCAATGCTTTTTCCTGAGTACACTCCGGCAAAAAGCAAAGAACTCAAATTGCAAAACCCCACTTCACAAATGACCTCATGCCCACCCTCAATTTAGTTTGGGTATAAATAAAATATTTGTCAGAGCAAAAGGAGATCTCCCTTGTGCGTTAATAAAAAACGGATTAGAATGACCGTTGCATTTACTCCAACTTAGGATGACTTATGGCGAAGACGGCTCGTGAAAATATTAAAATGAAAAGCACAGAGAGCGCTGAGTGCTACTGGACGACGAAAAATAAGCGCACAGTGACAGGGCGGATCGAACTGAAAAAGTACGATAAAAAACTTAAAAAACACGTCATCTTTAAAGAAGCGAAATAACCTCTAAAGGGGAGCTTTTACGATGTTTGAGTTTTTTGTTGCCCTGCGGTACCTGATCCCCAGGCGCGCTCACTTGTCGGCTTCCCTCATCGCCTTTTTATCGGTAGCGGTCATCTCCTTGATCGTCTGGCTTGTCCTCGTCTTCCTCTCTGTTACAGAAGGGATCGAGAGGAACTGGCTAGATAAGCTAACGACCCTCAATGCCCCCCTGAGGATTACCCCTACTCATCACTATTACAATTCTTACTATTACCAGATCGATGGGGTGTCTAGCGCCTCCGAGTACACCCCTAAGAATATAGCGCAAAAGGGGCGCTCTTTAGAAAGCGATCCCTATAGAGAAGGGGAAGATGGGGAGCTTCCCGCCCATTTCCCCAAGCCCGATTTAGAGAGCAACGGGAGATTAAAAGACCCTGTAAAAGGGGTCGTCAAGCTACTGACGGAAATGCCGGGAGTGCAGTTTCAAGATTTTGAGCTCAGCGGGGCGCTGATGCGCTTGCAGCTACTTAGACAAGAGGACAACACGCAGGGCTACCTCACCCAGGTGTCCTATTTGGCTACTCTACCGAGTGCCTCTTCAAATTTTTCTTCCCTCCTGCTGCCTCCTACGGCAAAGGATCTCAACCACCTGCTCTACCTCTCGAGCCACTCTACAGAGCTCTCTCGGCAAGATACGCCCGCGCTCGTTCTTAAGACAAGTGAGGCGCTCGCTCACGAGAGGCTGCGGACCCTATTGAATAGCGTTGCGATCCAACAACTCAAACCACGCTATCCGTTTTGGCAGCTCCCTGCCTCCTTCTTGCCAGAAAAGATCCGTTTTGCCGTGGAACCCCACTATAGAGAAGGGAAATTACATCGACTCGACCTGCCGACAGACATTCTCACAGAAGAAGCCTTCGCTTACCTCTGGAGAGAAGGGGGCACCCTTTATTTTCAGTCAGGGGAAGATGTCCCGATCGAGACCCTTCAGGCCGTCCCTGTCCTTGCGAAGGGGGAGCTTCTCTTCGATGTAAAGCAACAAGGGTCTACACTTTTGGAGGTGGAAACCCATCTTCAAAAACAGCCTGCAAGGGGGTTTGTGCAGTTAGACGACCTCGTTGTTACAAAAGCCGACTTTTCCCCTTCTTTCCTAGCGCCGATCAATGAGGAAAAAGAGGTAGGCGTCTTACTTGCAAAAGGATTTATTGACACTGGGGTCTTACTAGGAGACCGGGGGTACCTCTCCTATTCGAGCACGACCTCCGGCTCTCTTCAGGAGCATCGGTTGCCCATTTTTGTGTCGGGATTTTATGATCCTGGGGTGCTTTCCATCGGCAACAAATGTATCCTCGTGCCACCGATGGTTACAGAGACGATCAACGCGTCGAGCTCTTCTTTTAATCTGGACAGGACGCAGTCCAATGGGTTTTTAGTCTGGTTTAAAGAGGTGTATCAGGCAAGAGCCATGAAAGAGCAGATCACAGAGGCTCTGGCTCTACAAGGACTCGATCGCTATTGGAAGGTGAGCTGCTTTTATGAGTACGACTTTGCAAAGGATTTGCTCGAGCAGTTCCAGAGCGACAAGTATTTATTTATGTTAGTGGGGATCTTCATCCTCGTCGTGGGCTGTTGCAATATCATCTCGATGCTCGTTCTACTTGTCAGCGACAAAAAACAGGAGATCGGGATCTTTCAGGCGATGGGAGCTTCAAAGCTGAGCATCGCTTGTATCTTTGGGATCTGCGGCATCGTTATGGGGATCATCAGCTGTCTTATCGGCACGCTCGCAGCACTTTTCACCTTAGAAAATATCGATTCCCTCGTGCATCTGCTCAGCTTATTTCAGGGGCATGACGCTTTCAATGCCACCTTCTTTGGCAGCTCCCTTCCCAAAGAGCTCAGTCCCCATGCACTTCGGTTCATCTTGATTGCCACTCCCCTTCTCTCCTTGATAGCCGGTCTTATCCCCGCCATCAAAGCTTGCCGCCTCAACCCTTCAGAACTGCTGAGGTCTTGAACATGGTATTAAAAGCAACGCAACTGAAAAAGACCTTTTCCTCCCCTTCCAAAGTGGCTGTGTTGAGAGGAATCGATCTAGAGGTGAGCGCTAAAGAGGCTATCGCGATTATCGGAAAGTCGGGAGAGGGAAAAAGCACCTTGCTGCACATCCTCGGCACGCTCGAGAGCCCTTGCAGCGGCTCTTTGGAGATCTGCGGGGTGGACGTGGAAAAATATTCGAGTTCTTTTTTGCGCAACACGCATATCGGATTCATCTTCCAACACTGCCATCTGCTCGACCATGAGACCCTTCTTTCTAATGTCCTTATGCCGTGCCGGATCGCGAGGAAAAATATTGCCCCGCACTCTCCACTCTACGCAAGGGCGCTTGCACTCCTAGAGAGTGTCGGCTTGCAAGAGCGCGCCCACTTCCCTGCTCGTGTGCTTTCTGGCGGAGAGAGACAGCGCGCCGCCATCGCAAGAGCCCTTTGCAACGATCCCACACTCATCTTAGCCGATGAGCCCTCGGGCGACTTAGACTCTGCCCACTCTCAAGAGATCCATGCCTTGCTCATCCGCCTCGTCAAAGAAGGGGATAAAAGCCTCATCGTGGTCACACACGACAGGGAGTTTGCTTCCCTTTGCGACAAGACTTTTCTCTTGAAAGAAGGCCTTTTACACCCCCTTGTGACTCTATGAATATTTTGATGATAGGAACTGGTTACGTCGGCCTTGTCACGGCAGCGGCATTGAGCGAGATGGGACATCTTGTGATGTGCCTCGACATCGATGCTCAAAAAATCGAAGGACTTAAAAGGGGCGTTATCCCTCTCTATGAGCCTGGACTTCAAGAACTCGTCGAGCGCAACTCTAGGGCAAAACGTCTCTTATTCACCACTTCGCTCCAAGAAGGCCTCGAGCATGCCTCGATCTGTTTCTTGGCGCTTCCTACCCCCTCTTCTGCCGATGGCTCTTGCGACCTCTCCTACGTCTACAGCGCCGTGCAGACCCTCGCGCACCACCTCTACCGCCCGACACTCATCGTTAATAAGTCGACATCTCCTGTGGGAACGGCGGACACGCTTCAACAATGCATCGACTCGATCTTAAAAGAGCGGGGCGTTGAGATACAAGTCGAAGTGGTATCCAATCCTGAATTTCTTAAGGAAGGATCTGCGGTAAGCGACTGCATGAAACCCGATCGGATCATCTTAGGCGTGAAGACGGCGCAGGCTGCCAAGCTCTTAAAAGAGATCTACTCTGCTTTTACGATCAACCACGAGCGGATCTTTGTCATGGACACCTTGTCTGCAGAGATGACGAAGTATGCGGCCAACGCGATGCTCGCTCTGCGCATCTCTTTCATGAATGAACTAGCGAGGCTCTGTGAAAAGACAGGCGCCCATATCAAACAGGTGCGCATAGGGATCGGCTCTGATGCGAGAATCGGCACCCAGTTTCTCTATGCGGGAGTGGGCTTTGGAGGCTCTTGCTTCCCCAAAGACATTAGAGCCCTTTGTTCTATTGCACAAGAGCAAGAGGTCGATATGCCCCTCTTACAAGCCATTAACGCAACCAATGAGAAACAAAAGCGGCTCCTGGGAGAAAAGATCCTCTCCTTCTTCCAGGGAGACCTTGAAAACAAAACCATCGCCCTCTGGGGCCTCTCCTTCAAGCCCGACACAGACGATCTACGAGAAGCTCCCTCTTTGATCCTCATCCGGCAGCTCCTCGATGCAGGCGCCTCCATCCGCGCCTATGACCCTGTCTCCAATGAAAAGGCGCGCGTCCACTTCCCCTCCCTCTGCTTTTGTCACGATGAGTACCAAGCGGCTCTTGGCGCCGATGCGATCGTGCTCATCACCGAATGGAAACAATTTCGCTCCATCGATTTCCATAAAATCCTGCCCCACCTTAGACAAAAAATCTTTTTCGATGGCAGAAACCAGTATGAGCTCTCTGAGATGCAGGCGCTGGGATTCACCTACTTTGGGATCGGGGTCCCTTCTTCTTTGGAAATAAAAAAAGAGAGTGATGCATATCAACCTATTTCTAGCTGAGGCCCTTCCTCTCATCGAGTCGACACTCGACACGCTGCTCCCTCGAGAAGAAGGAGTATTTGGCTCTGCGCGCTACTCCCTCTTCACCCCAGGAAAGAGGCTCCGCCCCCTCCTCGCACTAGCGACAGCTACTAGCTACGGCATTTCCCTTTCCCGAGTCTTGATTCCCGCCTGTGCCCTTGAGCTGATCCACACCTATTCTCTCATCCACGACGACCTCCCCTGCATGGATAATGATGATTTCAGAAGGGGAAAACCCTCGCTCCATAAAGTCGTCCCCGAGTGGCAAGCTCTCCTCACCGGGGACTACCTCCTCACCTATGCTTTTGAACTCCTTTCGACCTTTCCTGACCTCAGCTGCACAGAAAAACTTGAACTGATTCAAATCCTCTCCAAAGCGGCAGGAGCTGAAGGGATGATCGGAGGGCAGATGCTAGACCTCCTTTCCGAAGGAAAAACACTCTCGTGGGAAACACTAGAACAGATGCATAAGCAAAAGACAGCGCAGCTCATCGTCGCTTCTTTAGAATTTGGAGCCATCTTCGGCAAGGCTCCTCCCAAAGACCGGGCTCTTTTAAAACAAATAGGCAATGAGATCGGTCTTGCCTTCCAGCTCATCGATGACCTCCTGGACGGCACAAGCGATAAAAACAAGGCGACATCCCTCACTCTACTTGGGTCAGCGCTGACAGAGAAGAAAGCCGACGAGCTCCTCGCCTCTGTCGACAGATGCCTTGCGCAACTTTCCTGTGACCCCTCTCTCCTAAAGTCCCTTTGCCACTCAATGGTCAAGCGCACAAAATAAACAAGCTTCTTTGTTTACGGACGAGAATCGCCGTGACAGATCGTTCCCCTTGTCGCTTCTTGCGATAAGGGGAACTCGGTGTCTCTTGGTAAACCTTCAACACAAAGGGAAATTTTTCTGTACAGGACACTTTTTTTCTAGGACAAAAACAGCAGAAAAATAACAAGATATTAGGATGGACAGGATGGGGAAATTTATTTTTTGCTTTTTATCCTGTCCATCCTAATATCTTGTTATTTTCCTTTTCGATTTTTTTAGGCGAGAGATTTTTCCATTACAGAGGGGAAATTTATAGGCTTTCTTTGCGGTTTTGCGTTTACTCATCCTCCCTCTGTTCACTACCGCTTCATCGCCTCAATCTGCTTTAGGTAAGCCGCTCCCAGAGGGAACCCCTTCCCCTCCACAACTTTTCCCTGTCTTAAAGTTGCGAACTGATCGAGCATTTTGAGTGCCAATTTTTTTCCCAGCTGCACTCCCTCTTGATCAAACGAGTTGATATTCCACAAAAAGCCTTGGAAGGCCACTTTGTGCTCGTAATAAGCCAAGATAGACCCCATCGTATACGGATCTAACCTCTCAGCAAATAACACCCTATTAGGGCGATTTCCTAAGAAGCGCTTGTTGGGATTGTCACTGACTTGCCCTACGGCAAAGGCGATCGATTGCGCGAACAAATTCGATAAGAGTTTATCTTGAGAGGTCGTTCCCAAATAGGATAGATCTTCTCTATACTGACTCTCTTTGAATCCGATAAACTCGATAGGCACTACCGTCGTTCCCTGGTGCAACGACTGATAAAATGAATGTTGCCCATTGGTTCCCGGCTCTCCCCAGATGATAGGACCTGTATCGAAATCGACAGCTACCCCTTTCTTATCGATCCTCTTGCCATTCGATTCCATGTCTAACTGTTGCAAATGCGCAGGAAAGCGGGAGAGCGCTTGGGAATAGGGGATGATCGCTACTGTCGGCAATCCCAAAAAGTTGCGATTCCACACACCCAAAAGAGCAGAGAGTAACGGTAAGTTTGTCTTTAGATCGGGTCGCAACGCGACCTTGTCCATCCCACTTGCCCCCTTTAAAAACTCTAAAAAGCGGTCCATCCCCAAAGCGAAGGTCAGAGCAACAGCCCCCACCATCGATGTTGCGGAATAGCGACCCCCGATATAATCCCATATGTAAAAGGAAGCTGCATAGTGTTGAGGATTGTCCATAGGACTCCCCTTTCCCGTAACAGCTAAAAAATGGGACTGGGGATTGAGTCCCGCTTTTCTAAAGCGCTCCCTTGCGAGTTGTTCATTTGTTTGCGTCTCTAAAGTGTTCCCCGACTTAGAGACTACGACGACAAGGGTGTTTTCTAAGTTAAGAGAGCGAAAAATGAGGCTTGCCTCGTCGGGATCTACGTTCGATAAAAAGTGCACCCTGCGACCTGGCTTAGAAAAAGCAGCTAGCGCTAGATAGACGGCCTTAGGGCCGAGCTCAGAGCCCCCGATACCGATCTGCACAAGATCTGTAAACTGCTTTTTCTTCTCAATCTCTTCAAAAAAAGAGCGCAGCTTTTCACACTCTTTATACGCTAGCTCCGAGGCCTCCTTAGCTTTTGGAGCCGTATTTCTTTGCTCAAAAAAGTCGCGCATCGCCGTATGAAGAGCGGGGCGATTTTCGCTCTCTGCCCCCTCGATAAAGTTCACCACCTCTCCCGACTGCATCTTTTGCATCTTTGCTAAAGCTTGTGTCTCTTCTGCGAGGTCTGCAAGGGCGCTTATCGTCATTTCCGAGACCCGCTCTGTCCCATAAAACAGCTTTAATCCCAGCACCTCTGAGACCATCGTCTCAATCCTTCTTGCCGTTAACTCCCCCTCTTTTGTCAAATCGCACAGATCCTCAAACAATTCATTCAGACGAATAACCGATTTAAAGTGACGAAACGAAACCATAAAGTCTCCTCCAAAGCTGAAAAAATATACCATGACATAATTCCCTCGATCACGACAAGAGATTTATTTATGATTCAGCAGCTCCCGTTAGCCGTTGTGTTTTATAATAAGGAGGTTGCATATGATTTCCCAGAGACAGGCTCTGTACACGACAATTTTTTTCCCTCTGCGCCCTCTGCGTCTCAGCTCCTCTCTGCGCTGATGGAATTGTGCCTGAGTCTAAATATTGCTCCATTTAAACTAAGGAGGAAAAACTTCATCAGCGCAGAGAGGAGC
>JAHFTN010000078.1 GCA_023269365.1 Chlamydiota bacterium
GGAAAAGAAGGGGGAGGCTTTAGATGAGTGGGTAGTAGCGCCCGCCGATGCAGTGGTGGCAGTCTCTCCACAGGTCCGTAGGGCTAATTACGAGACCCATCCCCCGTATCGCCTTGAATTTGGAGGAACTCATATGGGGATCCAAACGGGAGAGGTGCTCTCTTTTCGCACCCTGCTCTATGGGCTCATGCTCTCCTCTGCTAATGATGCTGCCAACGTGATTGCGCAGCATGTATCGGGGAACATTTCCCAGTTTATGAAAGAGCTCAACCAATTTGTGCGTAAGAAGGGGTGCAAAAATACCTACCTCTATACCCCGCATGGGCTCCCCCATCCCGATCACAAGACGACCGCTTACGATATGGCCCTGTTAGCCCGAGAGTTTTTGAAGAACGATTTTCTAAGAGAGGTGGCTTGTACAGGGCAGTATGTGAGGCCTCAGACGAATAAACATCCACAGTCCGTTCTTTCCCAGTACAATGCACTTGTAAAACCGGGAAAATTTTACTATCCCAAAGCATTAGGGATTAAGACGGGGTATACGGTAGATGCGGGGTATTGCCTTGTAACGGCAGCAGTTGATGGATCGCGGCGACTGATCGTCGTGCTACTGGGGTGTGAAAAGCTGGAGCAGCGGTATCAAGACGCCATTGCCCTATTTGAAAAGGCGTTTAATGAGAAAAAAATGGTAAGACCCCTTTTTTCTAAGGGGTTTGATCTTTTTAGCTGTCAGGTAGAAGGGGGAAAGAGCCCATTACAAGCCTATCTCGATCAAGATCTCGTTTTGGAATATTACCCTTCTGAGGAGCCCCTGTTCAAAACAGCTGTTGCTTGGGAGAAGCTTTCCTTTCCCATCAGCCCCCATCAACAGGTCGCTACCTTGCAAGTTCTCTCTTCAGAAGGGATCCTTTTTGCAAAGGCGCCTCTCTATGCGCTTAAAGGGGTGGAGGCGACATGGAACCACCAGGTATTTTTAGCTTGGCAGAAGGTTAAAAAAGGGATGTGGGACCATGTGGCCCTTGTCATGGCGACCCTGGGCATCGTAATCCTAGCGGGGTCTTGCTACGTTTCATTGCGATCGCGCAAAAAGAAATGATATAACAAGATAAACTCTTTCAAGGAGAGCTCTTCGGGGCGTATCGTGAGGGGTCTATGGATAGAGGTGAGGGCTTGTTCTATCGCCTCCTTACTATAAAGACTTTGGAGTGTAGAGCGGAGCATTTTTCTTCGCTGCCCAAAGGCGGTGCGCGTGAGACGAAAAAAGTCTTCCATCTCCGTTTCTAGGGCGGGAAGATGGAGTTTGCAATGCATAACAGAAGAAATGACGCTGGGGCGAGGGGAGAAGCAGTTGGGACTGACAGAAAAGTGGCTCACGACGTCTGCGTAAAATGCTACAAACACAGAAAAACTACTGTAGTGGGGGCTCCCGGGATGTGCCAGCATCCGTTCTGCGAATTCTTTTTGGACCATGAGGGTCAAAGACTCGATAAGGCCATAGAGGGGGAGGAGCTGCACGAGGATGGGGGTGGTGATGTGGTAGGGCAAATTTGCCACCACCTTTCCCTTTTGTCCACACAACCGTTTTTTTAAGGGGAAGGTGAGAATATCTTGGCAGATCACTTCAAGGCGCATATCGGGAGTTTGCAGCCTCTCTAGCTCTTTTGCAAACAAGGGATCCATCTCGATAGCTAGCACCTTGGCGCCTCTTTCTAATAAGGCTTGCGTGAGAGCTCCGGGACCGGGGCCAATCTCCACGACAAAATCTCCCTTTTCGATTGAAGCTGCATTCAAAATTTTCTGAATGATATTTCCATCGATCAAAAAGTTTTGCGACAACCCCTTCTTTGCATAAAGCCCTTTTTCTTTTAAAAAAGTGTGAAGCTCAGAGGGTCTATACATGCGCATCACCGAAGGGCAAAAGGTTGGAAATCTGCGGGAAGAGTTTCTGTCATGTGCTTTTCATCATAACCAAGGCGCTCTCGCAATTTAAGAAGATAGTGTGTATTTTCTTTGTTGGCAGCTTGCTGCAATAGCTCATCTTTGAGCTGATCTGCCATTTTTTCAAAGGGGGGAACGGATTTTTGCCTGTGGTCTTTTAGATAAAAAATCCGGTACACCGTCGAGTTGTCAGATTTACTTAACTGAGCAATCGGAGTGCTATAAGCCCCTTTTTTTAGCGTTTGCAAAACTTCTCTATGAGAAGAAGAGATCCCTCTATCATCAGATTCGATATCGGGAGATAAGGAGACGCTCGCCGTATCGCTCATCGATTGGATCTTTTCTAGTACAGTTTGTAGAGGAGTTTTGGATTCGAGGAGCTCGAGAGCTTTTGTGGCAAGCGCTCCGCTAGAGGTTTGATCGGGGCTGCGAATGGAGAGGACCTGATAGTGCCATTCTTGCATCTCGGGGTGTTTTTCCACGTAGTGTTTATAGGCGGTCTTTACATCTTGGGAGTTAACTCGAGAAAGAGCTTTGGCATGGACTCGAAACCAGATCATCTTTTGCACAAGCAGCTCGTCGTGAATTAGCGTTTTCGCTTCATCATAGAGAATTCCTAACTTATCTAATGCAGGCATCACATTGGGTCCAAAGCGGGATAGAATCTCTTCTCTTACCTCAGAATCGGAGACTTTGACTTCAAGAACTTCAGCATCTGCGATCATGAGTTCTGTATCGATCATCTGCGTTAAGTACTCTTTCCAATGAGTAGAAAAAAACTGGTATCGAGCTACAGTAGCATTGGCGAGATCGGGGTAATGCTTTTGTAAAAAAAGATCCATCTTTTTCACGATGTCGATAACGGATAGGGTCTTTCCATTGACCCTTGCTAAGATCCGGTTATAGATGACGAGCTCTTCTGTCGGTTCTTGCTGAATAAGTGGGGTGTCGGCCTTTAATTGATCTAGAGTCCCTAACAGAAGTGCAAGCAATACGCATACTTTCATAAAAAACCTTCAGGTAAAAAAATGAGATTAAAGTTTATTTTTTTTAAAAACAATGCCGAAGAAGCCATCCATCTCCCCTCGTTTGGGAAAGGAGGAAAAAGCCTCTCCCACCTGGGTGAGAGGAAAGTGGGTTAAAAAATAGGTGGATTGGGCTTCATTTTCTTGGGGAAGCACGCTGCAGGTGGCATAGACGATATGTCCGCCCGGTTTTACGTAAGCAAGAGCCTCTTGAAATAAGGTCTTTTGCGTCTCGATCAGTCTTGTGAGAGTTTCTTTTTCAAATTTCCATTTCATATCGGGATTGCGCCGCAGTGTTCCCGTCCCAGTGCAGGGGGCATCGACAAGCACCCAATCCATCTTCCCTTTAAGTCGCAACTTATTGGGAGAATCATAGGGGAGGAGTTGCACATTTTGTATTCCGGCGCGCTTTAAGCGTTTTTTTGCCTCTTGCAAAGATCTAGTGCGGATGTCGTGCAAGAAAAGCTCTCCTTTGCGGGGGAGTTTTGGTGCTACCGCAAGAGATTTGCCCCCCGATCCTGCGCAGTAATCTAAAAAACGCTCTCCTGGCTTGATATCGACAAGTCCTGCGATCAGCTGGCTTGCTTCGTCTTGCACTTCAAATTCCCCTGCTTTAAACTCTTCTGTGGCAAAAAAGTTAATTTTCTCCTCGAAGCGGATCGCTGTGTGTGAGTGGGAGCAAGGGGAGATGAGGTAGCTCCTTTTCCACTTGTTGAGAAGAGTTTCTCTTGTTGTTTTTAAAAGGTTGACGCGCACCGTCGTAGGAGCACTTTCATTGGAGCTAAGACAAAATTCTTCTGCTTTACTCTCTCCTAAAGAGGTGGTGAGCAGGGTATAAAAATCTTGAGGAAAACTGACGCGAATGTGAGGGGGCAGCAAGGGGTTTTGCTTACTTTTTTCAAAAAGAGGGCTGGCATAGGCTTGCAGCCGCGCTTCCCAACTCAGAGGTTCTTTTATAAGATGATCTAAGAGCCCACGCCAACGGACCATCCCATAGACTTTATCGCAGATCTCTTTTCGATCTTTCGATCCGACTGCTGTGTGAACGCGGAAATAGTAGCGAAGAAAAATATCCAAAGGGAGTGTCTCCCCATCAAATAGATGGAGGATGCTTAACAAGTGGTGATCTCTAAAAGAAACTCTTTTATTCATGAAGGATGTTGTGTAAAATTGCGATTCAGTATAATTCATTGTTTAATTAACTTATACACAAACGAGCTTAAAAATTGTTTTTTGCCAAGGAAGCGCCCTGAATTTGAGCCAGGCGCAGCCGGCCTCGAAGCAGTCCAACTTGAATAAATTGGACGATACAGGGGGCTCAAATTTAGTGGCTGATGGCGCTGGCAAAAATAATTTTTGAGCTCGTTTATGTATACACTGAAATCAGGAGTCCTATGAAATCATTTATAGCTTTTCTCGGCAGAGCGCTGATTAGTCTTATTTTTATTTTAGCTGCCATCCATAAATTTATGAGCTGGCAAGGGACTGAGCAGTATCTCAATCAGGCATTGACAGGCTGGGTTACGATGAGTGTAGCGAGCCCCTCTTTGCAACATTTTTTTGAATGGGCACTTGCCCATACCTTCTCCCTCCTATTGCTGGCGGTTTTTGTGGAACTCGTAGGGGGTTTATTGTTATTTACGGGGTTAGGGGTGCGATTGGGGGCCTTCTTGCTTCTCGTCTTCACCCTTGCTATCACTTATACATTTCATCATTTCTGGAATATGCAAGAGCCTGGACGAGAAATGGAGATGATGAATTTTATGAAGAACTTGAGTATCATGGGAGGCCTCTTATTTATTTTAGCTAGAGGCAAAAGTGATACGTGCTCTAAAAAGGATGAGCCCAAAGCTTAGCAGCTGGGGCTTAATCTTCCTCAGCTTAAGCGTTGTAGCCCTAGGGCAGCCGGCGCGCTTCTGTGCGCTTGGAGCTCTCAGCGCAGTGATGGGGTTTAGCCTCTTTTTTTATGCCCTATCTCTACTTCCCTCTATTTCTCTCAAAAAAAAATTCCTCTTTTCTGCTCTGTGGTTTGCAGGAGTGCAAGCGACCCAACTCTCTTGGATGCTCACCCTAGAGTTCCAGGGATATTACATCCTTGTGGTGTATGCTTTTCTTCTCTTGTGTCTAGGAGCGCAATTTGGCCTTTTAGCCATCCAGGTGCCTCTTTGGGGAAAGCTTTCTTGGAAACAGATCTTCTATTTTGCTAGCTTTTGGACGTTGATGGAATGGATTCGCCTTTTTTTCTTTTGCGGGTTTTCTTGGAACCCGGTGGGGCTTGCCCTTTCTTGCTCCGATTTTTCTTTGCAATTAGCAAGTGTTGCAGGGGTGTTTGGACTCTCTTTTTGGGTGATGCTGACAAATGGGATTTTTTTGAATCTTCTGCGCGGCTTTAAAATGGGTTTTGCTGGGATTCTATGCGCTCTGATCCCGTATGCATTTGGGGCAGCGCATCTCTATTTCCACTCTTTGCAAAATCCGCAAAAGACGTTGCATATAGCCCTTGTGCAAACGGCGCTTCTCCCTTCTCAAAAAGCGCCTCATAGGGGTAAGTCTTGCGACTTTATCCCTCCGATGGAACAGTGGCGGCAGATCGCTTCTCTATTGAAACAGGCGCAAACTACAAAGTGGGATAGGATCGTGCTGCCAGAGGCGGCTGTTTTTTTTCAAGCCGACGAAACTTTTTATCCTCTGCGAGAGGTTCAAGAGATCCTTGCCTCTTTTTTTGGGGCCTCTGTTACTCATAAGTTTCCTCCGTTAACCTCTCCGTATGCACAACTTTCTTCTTCTGGTATGCGCGTTTCCAACCTATTTTGGAGCCAGACTCTCAGTAATGTATTGCAAGCCGAGATGGTTGTCGGCTTTGATTACAAAGACAAGGAGGGAAATAAAAATTTTAATTCCGCCTTTTATCTCAAGCCTAACTCCTCTGTTATTAAGCGTTATGACAAACAAATTTTACTTCCCCTAGCAGAATCCCTCCCCTTCTCTTTCTTAAAACTTTTAACAAAACATTATGGGATTACAGATTTTTTTACTGAAGGAGGCGCTTCCAAGGTATGGGAGGGGTTAAGTCCTTCTATCTGTTACGAGGAGACTTTTCCAGCTCTGATGCGACAAGCGAGGCTTGCGGGGGCGAAGCTATTTGTGAATCTCACTAATGATAATTATTATCCCCATTCTCTGTTACATAAGCAGCACTTATTTCACGCGCGTTTGAGGGCGATAGAAAACGGGATCCCCCTCATCCGCTCTTGTAATGCAGGGGTCAGTGCGGTGATAGATAGCTTGGGGCGCATTGTAGCTCAAGCCCCTGCATCGACGACCCCCACAGTGATAGCGCATAAATTAAATACTTATGTATACCCCACCCTCTTTTCTTTATATGGGGATAAAGCCTTAATGGGGTTTTCTTTAGCATTATGTTTAATTTTTTGGGTGGTATCTTTTTTTAAATTAAGAACCCAAACAGTTTCCACATAATTTTATTTTCTTGGTCGAAAATTCTTGAATTAAAACTCTGCAATCAGCTAATTTACCCTCCGGTTATAGACACAAACAACCTCAAAAGTTGGGTTTCCTCAAGGAGTCGCCCTGAATTTGAGTCAGGCGCAGCCGATCCCGAAGCAGCTCAACTTTGAACAAGTTGGGCGATGCAGGGGGACTCAAATTCAGCGGCTGACGACGCCGAAGAAACCCAACTTTTGAGGTTGTTTGTGTCTATACACAAACACCATCAAAAGAGGTTCCTATTGCCTGTAGAATGTGAGCCATTAACGTTCAATCTCGAGAGAGTTGAGTTAATTCAAACTAAGCAGACGACTTTTCAGCGTTCCGTTTCAGCGCAGGGCATTGGCCTTTTTAGTGGGGAAGAGATCTCTATAAGGCTAGTTCCCGCAAAAAGCGGAACGGGGATCGTTTTTCAAAGAGTAGATCTGCCTCATCGCCCTTGTCTGCCGGCGCGCTTAGAATATGTACAAGGGACGCCTCGCTGTACTCTTCTGGGAAGAGGAGAAGATACAGTTCAGACAGTGGAGCATCTGCTAGCGGCGCTCAGGGGTTGTCATATCGATAACGCCTTGATCGAAATTTCTGGAGGGGAGGTCCCTATTTTTGATGGAAGCTCAAAGGTGTTTGTCGACCTCATCGAACAAGCGGGGAGGTGTGAGCAACAAGAGCTCAAAGAGATCCTTCGTTTGAAAAAGCCGATCTTCTGGTCAGAGGGGTCGATTCAACTCATCGCTCTTCCCTCATCAGAATGCCGTTTAAGTTATACATTGCATTATCCTCACTGTGAGGTGATAGGAACACAATTTTATTCCCTTCCTCTTACCTCTGAATCTTTTAAAAAAGAAATTGCCTCTTGTCGTACTTTTTCTATTTATGAAGAAATCGTTCCTATGATAGAGAAAGGGCTCGTTAAAGGTGGTAGTCTGGATCGCTCAGTACTGATTAAAGCGGGTGCTATTGCAAATCCAGAGGGGCTGCGTTATCCGGATGAGATGGTCCGACATAAAATTTTAGATTTAATCGGCGATTTGTCCTTGATTCCCCCGTTCCAGGCTCATGTCATTGCCATTTGTTCAGGGCATACCTCCAATAACGCTTTTGCAAAACAGTTTTTAAATTATGTTAAAGTGGAGACATTGTGATGGGTGCCGCAACTGCTAATCAACCTACCCTCTTGAATGTAAAAGACATCGCCAAAATTTTACCTCATCGCTACCCTTTTTTATTGGTAGATAGAATTGTATTTTTAGACCTCGAAGAGAATGAGATCATCGGTCAAAAAAATGTGACAGTGAATGAGCATTTTTTTCAAGGTCATTTTCCTGGGGTACCTATCATGCCCGGCGTTCTTATTTTAG
>JAHFTN010000079.1 GCA_023269365.1 Chlamydiota bacterium
GATGCGATCCACTTCGCTCATACAGCACGTCAGTGCAACGCTCTTGTTAAAAAGTATTTTTCCCTTCCTCCAGACGCCTCTTTCATCCATTTAACAGAATCACAACTAGTAAACTATTTGCGCAGCAATTTCGATCCTATTTCATTAGGGAGATTGCCAGTCGTAACACTAAAAAATTTACAGCTCCCAGACTGGAGCTGTAAGATCACAGCGTCTAATCCAGAAAATATGCCCTTACAGCCTATTACGCTTCTTGTTGAAAACTCTGTAGCATTTAAGTCACCGTCTTTCCGCGGAAAAAACTACATCGAATTGCCTGGGTTTCGTTTCAGGTGTTTGCGTTGGATGGTGCAGTGGATAAGAACAGGAAATCGGGGAAAAGGTCCCTTCCGCACACAAGATCTCCAAGCTTTGGAAGCTGGGACAGATAGAGATCTTTTTCAACACACTATTAATCTAAACCCAATTGATCCCTATGATTTACCCGAGCGCCGGTACGATTGCCCATTACTGTTCTTGAATTGTTTTGCTTTTGGTTTTACTGCTCTCTTATATGCACTCACTAATTTGAGTCTTCATAACGGAGATCGGAATCCAGACGAGACCCAAAAATCAGTTGACATTATAAAAATTGTACTCGAAGCCTTTTCCGCTCTTCTGGCTCTGCAAATCTTAAGCCTGTAGAGGGAATTGCAAAACTCGTTTTCCTCAGCGTCGTTAGCCGCTGAGGAAAGCCAGCTTTTGAAATAGTCGAGTATATAACTAAAGTCCAGCATGAGAAAAATACTCATGCGGATGGGTAAAAATAGTCCAGAGCTTTTTCTCTTGCCCATTTAGGAAGCGTGTCCACTGACTCATGGGGAACCCTGTGGAAAGGGTGTTATCAAAGCGCCATAATTCTAGCTTTTCTGTCCCTGGATTAATGGCAAAGGCAAAAAAATTGTCACTCCAGTTGGTATCAGCGACAAGCAGCGTAGTGGGAGGAGCCAGGTGCAGCTGCCTTGCCCTGTGGGCAATTTTTTCATGAAGATTAAAGGGGAGGCAAACCGTATTTTCCGCTTGGATGTAAAGCTCTTTTACAAGTGTGAAAAAGTAACGGGCTGTAAGTAGGGCTGGGGAAGAGGCCTTGTCTAAGCAAGAGTTGTAGAGATCTCCCAAGAGTTCTTTTGCGTGCGCTTTCCATGAAGAGCCATAGAAAAGGGGCAGGCTCTGCACTAAAAAAGCGTCGAGAGTGTCCACTAAAGATTTCTGAGGGAGAACTTCTGCAACGGCATTGCGCCACTCGGCAATAGAGCAAAAGCCCTTTATAGGCGAGGGGAAAGAAAGACGGGTCTCTTTACAAAATTCTAAAAAGAGAAAGGCGCTCTCCTCCCCATCGAGCTGCATGTCGCTATAGAATTTCTTTCCAGGAAGGACGATCTGATCTCGTACCCATGTGTAGGTAAATTCATTCCCTTGCCACCCCTCTTTAAACAGGGCGGGAAGCAGAGAAAAGGCATGGGAAGGGGAGTGCATCAGCATTGCAGAGGGGCTCTGTGTCACTTTTGGGGGCAAGCTTTTCAACGTATCTAAGATGAAGATCAAGAGGTTTTCTGCGCTATCGACCCATTTCTCTTCTTTAGTAAATTCCATTTCTCGACAGTAGTAGGTTTTAAGAAGCGTTGTCATCGTCCCCCCGGAGGTGTAGGCCCAAGGCGTTTTTTCCAACTGCTCGAGATGTAAAGGGAAGGAAGGGGGAAGTCGCATTCCATACGCTTTTGCCATCCTCTGGATGGCTTCTTCTAAAAACTCTTCCGTCCTGACATAGGCAATGATGCGCGCTGTGAGCTCTGCAATCTCCTCTCCCCCTTCCCATTCACAAGCAGAGATAATTTGAGACTGAACAAGGGAGAAAAAATCGACGAGGGTTTGAACGTATTGCTCTTTTGTTTTGATCAACGTCCACGAAGAGGGATCGCTGCGCCCCTGTTTATAGACGAGACGAAACCCCGCCGAGCTATCTTCATAGGCGTTTTCTTGTACATCTTGCATGGTCGCATCATAAATTTCTTGAAAATAGAAAGGGAATAACTTGTCATACTGCTGCAAAAGAAATGTGTGCAGTGTTGCCAAATGAGAGCCTTTTTCATAGAGCGCATTGCGGATATCGAGACAGGTGTGCATATGGGATGTCCCGCTTTGATACTCCGCTCTTAAGCGAAGCGCTTCCCTTTCAGATCCTGCATTGCGAAGAAGAGTTTCTGTTGTTTTAACTTGATCGAAGGCGAGCTCGTATTCTTGATTGTGTTTTTTGAGCTGCTTATTGAGCGCTTCTACTTTAGAGTGAATTTCCCTAAATAGAAGAGCCCCAATCCCTTCTTCTGAAGAGAACCCCAAACTCAAATAAAAATTCCATTTCGAAAATTCCATTTTCACTTCAGAGAAGGAAGCAAGGGTAAACTCCCATGCCTTCAAAAGGGGATTGTCGCAGATCGCCTTGAAAAGCTCTTGAGCTCGCGTTTCTGCGGCTTTGAATTCCTCTATCTTCGAAGAAAAAACATTTCCTATTTGAAACCGTTTCCACGAAGAGGACTCGCTCTTTTCCACCTCTTCTTGAGTGAGGGAGAATTTTTTTAAAAGAGCAAAGCGAATAAATCCTTCTACTGTGAGATCCCCCCTTGCCTGTATAAGTAGAGCCTGAATCTGCTGTGGATCTCTCATTTCTAAAGCGCTCATGAGCCCCGGGGAATAGGCAGCACGCTCTAGTAATTTTTTCTTTAAATCCCCCATCCCCGTACTTGGGCTCAAGGGGATTGCATATTCCACTCCTCCAAAGGTCCGTTTTATTTTGCCCCATTTCAGCAACTGAAATAGATCATTTAAAAAAAGGCTGACCTGTTCTTGTTGGATGAGAATGGCAGGGGCTGTAGCAAAACAAGAGCCCACATTTTGTCGCAAAGGAGTGAGACCAGCGCAAAGGAGAGCTGCTCGAATCTCCCTATCTGATAGGCTATGGTTGTGGGGGATCTCTAAAGTATAACGGACGAGTTGCTCTGCCCAAGAGTGACACAAGGGAGCTCTAATTCTTTTTAAACCCTGCATCACCTCTGGATCTTGCAACGCTTTTAAAAAACGGATTGTATAGTCTGCAAAGTCCTCTGCCCCTCGGGGAGTGAAGATGTGCCCACGCGTCTCATACGCATGCAAAAGGGAGTGTAAAACGTCTGGTTTTATTGCCCCTTTTTCATCTAATAGCGCCCAGCTTAAGGTCCTAGCGCGGGACAACGCCCGGAACTTGGAGCTCTCCTGAAGGGAGGAGAGATCGAACAAATCAGAAAGCCGGGACTCTTTCTCTAGGTCGAAAATTCTAGAAAGCAGGCAAATTTCTTCCAATGGAGCTCCACTGTCATTTTTGACTTTATATTTTGAGGAGCGTTGATTTACAATCAACAGGAAAAGGAAAAACCACTATGCATATTTCTATTCAAGGCAAGAGCGTCGAGCTCAAAGACAACGCGTCGGCTCAAGATCTCGCAAAACACCTCCATCTAACAGAACCCCATCAAGCACTCGCTGCAAAAATCCATGGCAAGCTCTGCGACCTTGCGACCCCCTTAAACGAAGGAGACCTTGTCGAGCTACTCTCTTTTGATTCTTTGGAGGGGAAAGAGCTCTTTTGGCACTCTTCGGCTCACGTGCTAGCTCAGGCGATTGTGCGTCTCTACCCCGACGCAAAGCCGACCATCGGCCCGCCGATCGAGCAAGGGTTCTATTACGATTTTGCACACCTCGCTATCTCTGAAGAGGATTTTGAAAAGATTGAAAAAGAGGTGCAAAAGATTCTCGACGAGAACTACCTCCCTAAAAGATCTGTCTTTAAAAACAAACAAGAAGCGATCGAGGCGTTTAAAAATAACCCTTATAAAAGGGAATTAATTGAAAGCTTCCCAGACGAGGGAGAACTTTCTGGATACACTCAAGGGGAATTTTTTGACCTTTGCAGAGGGCCCCATTTGCCTAGCCTCGGCAAAATTAAGGCGTTTAAAATTTTAAAAACTTCTGGCGCTTACTGGAGAGCCGATCAGACGCGCGAGATGTTAACCCGCATCTATGCGATCTCGTTTCCCGATCGCAAACAACTCAAAGAATATTTGACCTTCCTCGAAGAAGCAAAAAAAAGAGACCATAAGATTTTGGGGCCAAAACTCGACCTATTTTCTCTCAAAGAGGAGGGACCGGGGATGCCTTTCATCCATCCTAAAGGGATGATTGTATGGAATCAGCTCATCGGATTTTTACGCTCTCTTCAAGAAGAAGCTAACTATGTTGAAATTAAAACACCACAACTGCTCTCCCAATCTCTATGGGAAACCTCTGGCCACTGGTTTCACTACAGAGAAAACATGTACGCCTTTAGTATCGAAGATCGCCACTATGCGATCAAACCGATGAACTGCCCCGGATGCATGCTCTACTTTAAATCCCGATCACACAGCTACAAGGAGCTCCCTCTTCGCGTCGCTGAAATCGGCCACGTCCATCGTCACGAGGCTTCGGGCGCTTTAAGCGGTCTCTTTCGCGTCCGCAGTTTCCACCAAGACGATGCACACATCTTCATGCGTCCTTGCGATATTAAGCAAGAGATCATCGGAGCGATCTCTCTTATTGATAAGATCTACTCGACATTTGGTCTTACCTACCGCTTAGAACTCTCTACACGTCCAGAAAAGAGCATTGGCTCAGATCGAGAATGGGAGATTGCAACAGCCGGATTAAAAGAAGCACTAGATGCAACAGGCCAACTCTACAGAATTAATGAAGGAGATGGCGCCTTTTATGGTCCCAAAATCGATATTCATATCAAAGATACCTTGGGAAGATCTTGGCAGTGTGGAACGATCCAACTCGATATGTCTCTTCCCGAAAAATTCGAACTCGATTATATGGATAACGATGGGCAGTTAAAGCGCCCCGTAATGATCCATAGGGCTTTGTTTGGATCGATCGAGCGTTTTTTGGGGATTTTAATCGAGCACTTTGCAGGAAAATTTCCTCTTTGGATCTCGCCTAGACAGGTGTGTGTATTAACTATCGCAGATCGGCATAATGAGACAGCGCTAGCCATCACAAAGGAGATCAAAAAAGCAGGGCTTCTTTGCGATCTCGATGATTCTGCTGAGTCGATGAATAAAAAAGTGAGAAATGCGCAACTGATGCAATACAATTACATTTTTACTGTAGGCGATAAAGAGCAAGAAAATGGGACGGTGAATGTGCGCACACGCGACAATGTGATTCATGGAGAGATGCAAATCTTAACCCTAATTTCACAACTACTCAAAGAATGCTCTCTGAAGAGTTTAACCTCTTGTTTAGCAAAGGGAGAATCTCATGTATAAGATTGCTGTAAGCAGCTTTAAAGGGGGCACGGCAAAGACCTCTACCTCTTTGCATCTCGGCGCTGCTTTAGCAAAATTTCACAAGAAAAAGGTGCTCCTCATCGATCTCGATGCACAGGCGAATTTGACAACGGGCCTCGGCTACGATCCCGACGCCCAAGACAGCATGGCTCCTGTCTTTCAAGGGCAAAAAAAAATCCATGAAGTTGTTTTACCCACCTCCGTGAAGAATTTAGACTTGATCCCCGCAGATACCTGGCTGGAGCGAATTGAGGTGACTGGAGCTCTTGCTGGAGACCGCTATTCTCACGAGAGGCTAAAAGCAGTGTTAAAAGAGGTGAATTACGATGTGGTGATCATCGACACCCCTCCTTCTCTTTGCTGGCTAACAGAATCAGCTCTCATTGCAGCAGACCAATCTCTGATCTGCGCTACCCCCGAATTTTATAGCATCAAGGGATTACAGCGCCTCTCTGAATTTATGAATAGCGTCTCAGAGCGTCACCCCTTTAATATTTTGGGAGTTTCCCTTTCCTTTTGGAACCCGCGAGGCAAAAGCAATCCCTCTTTTCTCGACATCATCGAGGGCACTTTCCCTGCAAAACTCTTTAAGTCAAAGATTCGCAGAGACATCACTATCTCAGAAGCTTCTGTCTATGGAAGACCGATTTTCGATGTAGCTCCAAAAAGTCGCGCCTCTGAAGATTATATTGCTCTTACAAAAGAAATTTTAAAACGTTTGTAGCTTATGACAAAAATGAATTCCCTTCTCACAGAACGGTTCAAAAAAGCCTCTTCTGCCCTCTCAAAGATGACTACCCTTGTAGAAAAATCTTCGAGTGGGAACCTGTCGAGCTTTTCTGGCGTATTTAAAATTTCTGCTTTGAGTGAAAAAGAAAAAGAAACCCTCTTTTCCCTTTTGACCCATTACAAAGAAGAGAAAAGGGAGATCGAGGGGGATTTAGACAAGCTCTCTTCTCTGACAGCAGAGGTCAAAGCGATTAACACGCAAGCGATCCTGCTCCATGGAGAGAGGATCAAAAAAGCGCAAGAGCTCTTAAAGCATTATAAAGAGGGGGCCTTTTCCGCCTGGCTCATCGCCACCTATGGAAATAGGCAAACCCCCTATAATTTTTTGCAATATTTTGAGCTGTACTCCTCTCTCCCTCTTGATTTACACACAAGGCTCGATGAGATGCCACGCCAAGTGGTGTACAGTCTAGCGAGTAGAGAGGGAACATTAGAAAAAAAGAGAGAAATCATTAACAATTATAAGGGACAGCCCAAACAGGAGCTGCTTCAGCTCATCCGCGACACCTTTCCTTTAAAAGAAACTGACAACCGCGCCTATGACTTAGGACTCTCTTTTATCAAAGACTTTTACCGCATTAAATCCCGCTTAGAAGCAAACTCTTTTACTCCGACAGCTCAACAAAAAAAACAGCTTCTCCAACTGCTCAAAGACTTAAAAACCTTAATTGAGAGCCCATGACAGACCCTACCCTTTATGAATCTCCTCTTTCGAGTCGTTACGCAAGCCGGGAGATGAGTCTGCTTTTTTCTCCTCAATTTAAGTACTCGACATGGAGAAAACTATGGGTTGCTTTAGCCTCTTGCCAAAAGACGCTCGGGCTTCCTATCACAGAAGATCAGATTAAAGCCATGAAAGCTTGCGTAAACCAGATCGATTTTTCTCAGGTGGAAATCTATGAGAAGAAATTTCGTCACGATGTGATGGCCCACATCCACGCCTTTGAGGATCAGTGCCAAGAAGCCAAGGGGATCATCCACTTAGGAGCGACCTCCTGTTTTGTCACAGACAATGGGGATTTGATTCAGATGCAGCAAGCGCTTTTTATCTTAAAGAATAAACTCATCCTCCTGATGCGCCATCTCTACAATTTTTCTAAAAAACACGCCTCTCTACCTTGTCTTAGCTATACCCATTTTCAACCGGCACAACCCACCACCGTGGGCAAGCGCGCATGCCTGTGGCTTCAAGATTTCTTCTTCGACTTTTGTGAATTAGAACACCTTCTCAACACTTTTTATTTCTTGGGCGCAAAAGGGGCAACGGGGACACAAGCCTCTTTTTTGTCTCTATTTAATGGGGACCATACCAAAGTCAGACAGCTAGAAAAACTTCTCTCGAAGGAGATGGGCTTTACTTTCGTCATCCCCATCTCGGGGCAGACCTATACGCGTAAGCAAGACAGCCGGATCCTCTCTGTCTTAGCTAGTTTTGCCGCCTCTGCGCATAAATTCGCTACAGACTTCCGCCTCCTTGCCCACCTTAAAGAATTTGAAGAGCCCTCTACAAACACCCAGGTCGGCTCTTCTGCGATGCCCCATAAGCACAACCCGATCCGCTCTGAGAGGATCTGTGGCCTTGCACGCTTTCTCATCTCC
>JAHFTN010000130.1 GCA_023269365.1 Chlamydiota bacterium
GCCTGTCCCTTGGATGGTGGAAAGATCGATGTTTTGCATGGCAGCGAGCCTTTTAGCTAGCGGAGAAGCAAAGAGGCGCTCGTCACTCTCTGCTTGCGGACCTGTAAAGGTGTAGTGGGTGAGGGGAGGCTCTGGGATAAAGGCGGCTTGTGCCATTGTTGCCCCTGGAAGGGGTTCTTTTTGCATCGATGATGCTACAGCAACGGGAGGGGCAACTTTAGGAGCGGGCAGATCCCCTTCCGGTTGGTATCCCTCGATGCTCTCGTCTGTAGTGAGGGTGAAGATAGCAACCGCCTGGTTCACGATGGCGGATTGACCCGCCTTAATGAGGATTTTGCGCAAGATGCCAGGGTCTAGAGCGTTATGCTCCACTGTGGCTTTATCTGTGGCTACTTCGAACAGGGGATCTCCCGCCTTCACCTTATCCCCTTCTTTTTTAAGCCATTTTGCAATGGTCCCCTCTTCCATCGTGGGAGAGAGTTTGGGCATCGTCAGAGTAAATGGCATAAAGTGTCCCTCAGTTTAAAACGGTGTGAATAGCTGCCAGGATCCGTTCTTGTGTCGGCATCGTCTCTTTCTCTAGTGTCTTAGAGTAGGGCATCGGCGTTTCTCTTTGCGCTACGCGCACAAGAGGCGCATCGAGATAGTCAAAGCAGTGCTCCATGATCTGAAAGCCCACCTCGGCCGAGATGCCAGAAAAGAGGTGTCCTTCCTCTACAAGCACACAGCGAGCTGTCTTTTTTACAGATTGAGAAATTGTGACAATATCTAAAGGTTTAATCGTCCTTAAATCGACAACCTCGACAGAGATCCCCTGCTTTGCAAGCGTTTCTGCCGCTATCTTACAGAGAAGAACCATACGACTATGTGCAACGAGGGTCACTTGTTTCCCTTCTCGTGCAATAGCTGCCTTACCGATGGGGACGAGATACTCTTCAGTGGGAATTTCCATCTTGTCGTTATAAGAGAGCTCGCTTTCTAAAAATAAGACCGGGTTGTTATTGCGGATCGCTGATTTTAAAAGCCCCTTGGCGTCATAAGGGTTGCTAGGAGCTAAGATAATCAACCCAGGCAGATTGCCATAGAGAGCCTCTACGCAATGGGAATGCTGGGAGGAGACTTGCGCTGCGGCGCCGTTGGGGCCACGGAAGACAATCGGTACAGAGAAGCGATTTCCCGACATATAATACATTTTAATCGCATTGGAGATGATCTGATCTATCCCTACAAAAGAGAAGTTGAAACTCATAAATTCGACAACAGGTCTCAAGCCTGTCATGGCAGCGCCAATGGAAAGACCTGTAAAGCCGAGCTCCGCAATGGGGGTATCTATGACGCGCGCAGCGCCCCACTTGTCGAGCATCCCTTTCGTGACCTTGTAAGCGCCATTATACTGCGCGACCTCTTCCCCGATGATAAACACCCTAGGATCGCGTGTCATCTCTTCATCAAGCGCTTGTCGTAGGGCCTCTCGCATCTCTATGAATTGTTTTACCATGCAGCGAATACATCTTCTTCAAGGGTTATAGGATCGGGCCAAGGGCTCTTCTCTGCAAAATCTAAAGCCTCTACAGCCTTGGCTTTCTGCTCTTGGTCCATCTTCTGATAGAGCTCTTCTGTGAGAAGGCCGGCCTTTTCAAGCTGTTTGAATATAATGACTAAAGGATCTCTTTCCATGCAAGAACTCAAAGACTCTTTTGAGCGGTAAACTCCCGGATCTGAAATCGAATGACCCCGAAAACGCTCTGTGATCACTTCGATTAAAATGGGGCGTTTGTGAGTCTTTATCTCATGGAAGATGTGGCGAAAAGCTGCATAACAATTAAAAAAGTCCATCCCGTCGAGTGTATAACTCTGCATCCCAAAGCTTGGCGCCATCTTCTCTGCAATCGGCTCGACACAGATCGCGCGGCCGACATGGGTCCCCATCCCCCACTGGTTATTTTCTATCACGTAGATGCAAGGGAGGTCCCATAGAGAAGCGATGTTTAACGACTCGTGAAATGAACCCTGAGCGACGGCGCCCTCTCCTAAAAAGCAGACCGCCACGTCGCAATTTTTTACTGAGGCTAATTCTGGAACTGATTTTAGATAGTTGATAGTAAAAGCGGCACCCGTCGCAATCGGGATCTGCCCTCCCACAATGCCAAATCCCCCGAGGAGGCGTTCTGTGAAAAAGTGCATCGAACCACCCCGCCCTTTCGCATTGCCCGTCGCCTTTCCAAAGAGTTCTGCCAAAAGCTCTTTGGGCGTCGCTCCCAGAAGCAATGCCAATGCATGGCATCGATAGGAGGTCACCCACCACTGATCGACTCCCATAGCGCAGACAGCCGCTGTCTGAATCGCCTCTTGTCCCATGTAGGAATGGAAAAAACCCCCTATCTTCCCCTGTAGATAAGCCCCCTCTAAGCGGATCTCGAAGTTCCGAATGAGCAACATCTTCTCTAACTGCGCAAGGAGGGTCTCTTTCCCCAGCTCCTTGATCAACTTAGACGTATCTGAAGG
>JAHFTN010000080.1 GCA_023269365.1 Chlamydiota bacterium
ATCCGCTACAAGCTCTATTTTGCTTGCACGTCACTTCACTTCTGATGTTAAGAAAATCCTCCCAGCTGCCCTAAGACAACTGGCGCTAGATCAATCACGTTGACCTTGTTTCCTCGAGTTGTCACTCAAAGAAAGCAAGAACATACAGAATACAAGAGATTTTCAGCAAACATTTTCTGAAGATTTTTATTTTCCCATAGAGGAAATATTTCTACGCGATGCCCGCTTGGATGATGCTGTGCATGTGTAGAATGCCGGCAATTTTGCCCTGGTGAACGACGGGAAGGACTGTGACCCACTTCTTGGGGTCTTTTTGCATGATTTTGAGGGCGTCCCAGACAAGAGCCTCTTTTTCTATATGAAGCGCAGTCGGAGTCATGAGCTCCCCCATCCGCTTTTCTAATACACTCGACCCTTGTTGCTGCAAGCTGCGGCGCAGGTCCCCATCTGTAAAAATGCCAAGTAAATTTTTACTTTCATCTGAAACGAGAAGAGCTCCACATTTTTTATTTGAAAGCTCGACGAGAACTTCTATAAGGCGATCCTGAGGAGACACAAGCGGAACTTGCTCCCCTTTGTACATCACCTCTTCCACCGTGGTTTGCATCTTTTTCCCAATCGCCCCCGACGGATGATTCAGTGCATAAGCATCAAGTTCTATCCGTTTAATGCGCATTAGCGTAATCGCAAGAAGATCTCCAAAAAGCAGCTGAATAGCTGTCGATGTCGTAGGAGCTAAATCGAAGGGACAAAGCTCCTTGTCGAGGGGAAGAAGGATCGCCCCATCGCAGTGTTTAGCCAACCGGCTTGAGGGATTGGAGACCACGCCAAGGGTGCGAGTTCCCCGTTTTTTTACAAAGGGAAGTAGATTTAATAATTCCTCTGTCTCCCCACTGCGGCTGATCAATACTAAGAGGTCTTTATCGGAAAGGATTCCTATGTCTCCGTGCAAAAAATTTGTCGCAGGCAGATGTAGGGCCTTTGTCCCTGTCGAGATCAGGGTCGCCGCAACCTTCTCAGCGATGATGCCGCTTTTACCTACCCCCGTAAATACAATGAGCCCTTGCGTATCCAAACAAGCCTGCACAAAGACATCCATCGCCTTAAGGTCGAAATTCTCAAAATAATAGTTTATTGAGTCCCGTTGCTGCTGTATTAATTCTTGTAATAACATAAGATTCAGTATAGCTAACCGCCTCTTATTCTTGCTAAAAAAAAACTAAAGAACGAAAGTAAAAAAAAAATTACATCGATATACTATGATTCCTATCGCAATTGCTTATGGGGACGGGATCGGCCCTGAGATCATGAAAGCCACTCTCCTCGTACTTAAAGAGGCCAACGCCCCACTAGAGCTCCACGAGGTCGAAGTGGGAGAAAAAGTCTATTTAAAAGGAGTCGCAAATGGGATCGATCCTGCCTCTTGGGAAACGCTCCGTCATACGAAAGCTTTTTTAAAAGCGCCGATCACAACGCCCCAAGGCGGGGGATTTAAAAGCATCAACGTCACAGTGAGAACGACGCTTGGACTCTATGCCAACGTGCGCCCTTGTGCAGCTTATTCCCCTTTCATCGCGACAAAGCATCCTAAAATGGATCTTGTCGTCATCAGAGAAAATGAAGAGGACCTCTACACGGGGATCGAATATAGGCAAACGCCTCAAGTCTACAAATCGCTTAAACTCATCTCTCGCCCCGGCTCAGAGAAAATTGTCCGCTATGCTTTTGACTACGCGCGCCATTATGGAAGAAAAAAAGTGACTTGCTTTACCAAAGACAATGTAATGAAAATCTCAGATGGGCTCTTTCATAAAGTGTTTGACGAGATTGCAAAAGAGTACCCCGACATTGCCCATGAGCATTGGATCGTTGACATTGGGGCGGCAAAGCTCGCCGACACCCCCGAAGTGTTCGAAGTGATCGTGATGCCCAACCTCTACGGAGATATCCTTTCTGATGTGGCAGCACAAATCTCTGGCTCTGTCGGCATCGCTGGCTCTGCCAACATTGGGGAGAGAGGCGCTATGTTTGAAGCGATTCACGGTTCTGCTCCACGCATAGCGGGACAAAATCTGGCCAACCCTTCGGGCTTATTGCTAGGAAGCGTCCTCATGCTGTTGCATTTAAATGAGCTGACTGTAGCTGAACTGGTACACAACGCCTGGCTATGCACCATTGAAGGGGGAATCCACACCTACGACATTTTTAAAGAGGGGATCAGCAAAGAAAAGGTGGGAACGCTAGAATTTGCAAAAGCGATTGTGAAAAATTTGGGCAACACTCCCCACACCCTTCCCGCTGTGCGTTATACGGGAAATACCAAGATTACGACGCTAACAACTCAAAAACCCGCAGCTTTTTCTCAAAGGGAACTCGTAGGGATCGATCTTTTTGTCTACTGCAAAGAATCTGCTAAGAGCTTTATCCAAAAGGCCTCTACTCATGCATGGAAAACTCTAGAACTTAAAGCCATCACTAACCGCGGAGTGAAAGTCTGGCCAGAGGGACATGAAGAAACGCTCTGCGTCGATCAATTTCGCCTCCGTTTCCTCTCAAAGGGGGACCGCCCCATTGAGTTCGACCTGCTTGCAAAAACGGCTCAAGAAGCACATCTATTGGGCTGTGACATCACCGGCACAGAACATCTCTATACGTTTGAAGGGAAAGAGGCGTTTTCTACCATTTGATTTCGATGTGCTTTTTCAGCGCCCCCAAAAAACCACAGCCATACATCCCATCTAAGACACGGTGATCAAAGGTAAGGGAGATATGCACCATGGAGCGGATAGCGAGCTCTCCATTGTCCAGTGGAATCACCTTTTTACAAATAGCGCCAATTCCCAAAATAGCGACTTCCGGGTAGCGGATGATCGGAATGCCGATCTGAACCCCCGACATTCCAAAATTGGTAATAGTAATTGTTCCCTCTTTTACATCGTCGAGGGTCAATTTCCCCTCACGCGCTTTGGAGGAGATCTTCCCAATGGCTTGAGCGAGCTCTTGGATTGTCATCTCTTGTGCTTGCTTGATGACCGGCACCATCAACCCTTGATCGACACTCACAGCAATCCCTAAATTTACAAAGTGCTTAACCAAAATCGTGTCTTCTTCTAAAGAAGAATTAATTAGGGGATATTCCTTTAAGGCCGATGTGATCGCTTTTGCTATCAGTGCCGTGATGGTGAGTTTCGAGCCCGTCTTCGATATAAAAGCTTCTTTTTCTTGTGCAATCCATTTGAGAGCCTCTGTCACATCCACCTCAACGACAAGACTTGCGTGAGGAGCTCCATAAAAAGAGCGCACCATGTTATCCGCGATGGCTTTGCGCATTCCACTCATCTTCAATCTCTCTACATCCCTTGTCGAAGCTAAGGGACAGAGGGGAGTTTTCTGTTTTTTTTCAATATATCCTTCCAAATCCCCTTTCGTGATCCTCCCTCCCATCCCGGTACCGGGAATCTTTTGCATCTCCTCTATCCCGATCCCCTGTTCATGGGCAATTCTTAGAAGGGAGGGGGAGAAGACCCCTTTCATATCTTCGATTCCTTGGGAAGAGGGCTCTCTATCCATAACACTTTCTTGCGGCAAAGAGGCTTTAGAAGAGGAAGGCATGATGAGAGCGATAAGAGCTCCTACTTGCAGCTCTTCATTAATACGCGCGTGGATCTCTGAGAGGATGCCAGCAACTGGAGAGGGGATTTCGCTATTGACCTTGTCGGTGGAGACTTCGAGCAGAGGCTCATCGAGACGCACCTCATCTCCTACATTTTTAAACCATTGGACAATCGTCGCGCTATGAATGCTTTCTCCTAATTTTGGAAGCAACACTTTGATCTGATCGCTCATCTCATTACCTTGTTCAAAATAGTTTTAATTGTCGAGGGAATTGCATAACTCCATTTGGGGTCCAAAAGTGCCCTTTTAGCGCAGGTTCGGATTTTATAGGGACCCCTAAGGCTCAACAGGTTATATGGCCCCTCTACAATCCGAATCTGCACTAAAATCATCGCTTTTTGACCCGCAAAGCGAGTTTTGCAATCTCCTCTATCCCTTGCCAATGCTCCTCCCCTTCGACAATACGCAATTGCATACGCAAGACAATAAGAGGAAGTCCGCAGGATATCCCACTTGGGAGTTTTACCGCATCTTTTTCTGTGCACACAAGGGCACAAGCCCCCTTTGCTCGAGCAGTAGTCGCAAAGGTTACGAGCTCTTGTTCTGAAAAGGGGGCATGATCTTTTTTAAACCACGTGTGCACAACAGTTCGATTCAAATCACATACCGTCTGCAAAAATCTTTCAGGATTTCCCAAGGAGCAAAAGAGAGCAACCCCCTCTGGCAAAGAAGAGGCGTTGAGGATCTCTACTCGCACGCCGACAACGGGGGCAGAAGACCAGGGGAGCAATTGCTCTTTAATCTGTTTATATTGCTCAAGAGTGTGCACCTGCGTTGCGACGATCAGCGTGGCTGTTTTAAGGCGGCTCAAAGAGTCGCGCAAAAAACCATAAGGCAAAAATCTCTTCTGGGAGAAAGGGTCGAGGGCATCGACAACAACGATCTCTATATCCCTAGCTAATCTGCGGTGTTGCATCCCATCATCTAGAAGCAGACACTGCGCCCCTTGAGCGATGGCTAAAGAACCACTCTTGAGCCGATCGACTCCCACCCACACGGGAACCGAGGTGTTTTTTGCGAGCAATACAGGCTCATCCCCGTAAAGATAAGCAGCTTTCTCTTGTCGAGGGTCCACTTGGGCAATTCTTCTCGTTTTTTCTAGATGGGATCCAAATCCGCGCGTTAAAATGGCAAGAGAAAGTTTTTCTTTTAAGTGAGAAGCAAGAAGCTGAACACACGGGGTTTTTCCCGTGCCCCCTGCTGTGATGTTGCCAACGCTGATCACATAGGCGGGAAGTCGATGGGAAGAAAAGAGCCCTATATCATAGGCAAAATTTCTTATAGCAACCCCTAAGCGCACCCCTTGACTGAGTAAAGCTAGAAAAGGCTTTAATAGAGGCGCCTTTCTCTGTCCGCGGATCAGCTCTACGACGTAGTCTTCAACACTCACACAAAACCTTTGATTCTGCATAAAATAGCTGATGTTCTACCATCTCCACGATAAGATGCAATGCTGCCATGTGCGCTTCTTGCACACGGTCTGAAAAAGCAAAACCCTCGACGATCCACTCGAGATCGCAAAGTCCTTTCACTGCTCCTCCCGATTTCCCCAAAAGAGCAATGGTCTTCATCCCCTGTTTTTTGGCTTGAGATACGGCTTGTACAATATTTTTTGAATTCCCACTTGTCGTTAAGACGATGAGGAGATCCCCCGGACGCCCTAGCGCCTCTACTGCTCGGGAAAATACCGCATCAAAACCCATATCATTTGCCACGCAGCTCAAATGCCCCGGGTCGGATAGGGCGATGGCGGGAAGCGCTTTTCTTCGAAGGCGAAACTGCCCCGTCAGCTCCTCTGCAAAATGGGTCGCATCGCATAAACTTCCCCCATTACCGGCTACCAACACCTTGCCTCCAGAGCGAAAAATAGCGGCAATGAGTTGCGATGCCGTCTCTATGAAAGAGATCGATTCAGAATGGGTAAGGGATGTGGCGGCACGCACAACATCAGCCACAGAATATTCAATTAATTTTTTCACAAAAGCCTCCTCTTCTTTAAGAAGAGTCTTCAGTATACAGAAAATGGCTACAAACTTCGAGGAGATTTTAAGAGAGATCCCAGGGGGCAAACAAGCCCCCTAAGATTTTTTTGTCTAGCGTCCAACAAAACCGCGAACAGCGCTGTATGCATTAGGCAATACATTAGAACCCAAGCAAGATACTGCTCTTGCAGCAAGAGGAGCTCCCCCTAACACGCGAGAAACAGCAAACATCCCTGCAGATCCCACTAAAGCATAAGTTAAGGTTTTTTTTACTGAATCTTTAGTCGGCATTGCAGTAAGGTCAGCAAACGCTCTTCTTACAAAACCAGGAATCAACTTAGAAATCTTTTCTTGATTGCTAGGTTTTTTCTCTTCTGTTCTCCCTGCAGCTTCTTTCCCTTCATCTTTTTGTGTTGTAGTGCTCCAGTTTAGAGCCTTTACTGCTAGACCCATAACAGCTTTTGCTGTGTCTATCATTACTTGAAGTTGCATGCACAAAAAAGGAACAGCGAGTGCCTGTACGGCAGCCTTGCCTAAATTAACACTGATTGCGTAAGCCATAAAAACCTCTTAATTTTTTGTTTTTCATTCCCCTCCAAGTCCTATACTGGGACAGAGAAGAGGGGTTGATTTTAAGTAGCCAAGTCTTTTAAAAACAAGCTGAATAAGCATTTTCGGCCAATCAATTTCGAACTTGTAAATTTAAAAAAATCTTCACGTGCGTTTATAGTTTAATATGTCTTTTTTAAATGTAGCCATTGTCGGCGCTACGGGAGCCGTCGGGCAAGAGCTCTTAAGCCTCCTAGAGAAGCGCCATTTCCCCATGCGCGAGCTGCGCTGCTTTGCTTCTTCTCGTTCCTCAGGAAAAACAGTGCTATTTAAGGAGGAGCTCCTTCCCCTTCTGCCTCTTTCAGAAAATAATTTTAAAGGGATCGATCTCGCCATTTTTAGTGCAGGAAGAGCCGTTTCTAAAGAATGGGTCCCTATCGCCTTGCAACAAGGAGTAAAGGTTGTAGACAACAGTTCCTATTTCAGGATGGATCCCGATGTCCCCTTGGTAATTCCCGAAATAAATTCTCACCTCCTCACTTATTCAACTCAGTTAATTGCCTCTCCCAACTGCAGCACGACCCTCATGTTGATGGCGCTAGCTCCCTTGCACCGCCACTATAAGATCGAAAGGATTGTCGCTGCCACCTACCAAGCTGCAAGCGGAGCGGGTCTTTTAGCTATGAAAGAGCTCGAAGCCGAGACCCTTGCCCACCTGGAAAATCGCCCCTACACGCGCAGTGTGATGCCCCACCCTTACGCATTCAATCTATTTCCCCATAACTCCCCTTTTACAGAAGAGGGGTATGCAGAAGAAGAGATTAAGATGAGAGAAGAAGCGCGAAAGATCCTCGAAGAGCCCACCCTCGGCGTCCATGCGACGTGCGTGCGTGTCCCCGTCCTACGAGCGCATGCAGAAGCGTTGAATGTCACGTTTAAGAGCCCCATCAGCGTTGCGGAGGGCTACTCGCTGCTCAAAAATGCTCCAGGCATTACCCTCTTAGAGGATCGGGTAACCAATCGGTTTGCAATGCCAAGCGACGCCACGGGACAAGATGCTGTATTTTGTGGGCGCTTGCGTCAAGACCCTTCTTGTGCTAATACTCTAGATCTTTGGGTGGTGGGAGATCAGCTCCTCAAAGGGGCCGCCTTAAATGCCCTTCAAATCGCTGAGCTCTTAGTAAAAAAGGAACGTTGTGAATACTGTCCAAAATTATAAAAAGAGATGGTGGATATTCGCTACCGCAACGATGACCACGTGCATGGTCTATATCGATATCACCGTGCTCCCCGTTGCTCTTCCTACTATTCAGCGCGATTTGCAAGTTTCTGATTTGACACTGCATTGGATGATTAATGCCTACACACTTGCTTTGGCAGCGCTTCTCCTTGCAGGGGGAAAATTAGGAAGACTGCTGGGCTTACGCACCACATTCTGTTTAG
>JAHFTN010000081.1:0-2814 GCA_023269365.1 Chlamydiota bacterium
ACTTGTTCTTTTTTGCGGCGCAAGAGGAAGGGGCAGATCTTCTTTCTCATCTTATCTAGAGCAAGCGGGTTAAGGGCAACCGAAGTGTTAAAAACAGCTCTTTCTCCGAGCAGGTCGGGCAGCAGGTAGCGGAAGATCGACCACAGATCCTCTAGGCGGTTCTCGACGGGGGTTCCTGTGATGGCAAGGCGGTTTTTTGCTTGGAGCAACGAGGCGATCTGTGCAATTTGAGAATCGGGATTTTTAATGGTTTGCGCCTCGTCGAGAACGACAAGATCGAAGGAAAGCGTTGTGAAAAGGGCGGCATCGATGCGCAAAAGAGCGTACGAGGTGATGATGACCCTCTTTTTAGAGAGCGCCTCAAAGGTGCGCTCCCGCTCTTTTCCCTCATGGCGATAGAGGGGGAAGAAGGGTAAGAATTTTTCGATCTCTCGTTGCCAATTGAAGACAAGAGAGGTGGGAACGACGATGAGAATTGTGGCCTCTTGAGGAAAGGAGGCAAAAAAGGCCAGCATCTGGACAGTTTTGCCCAGACCCATCTCATCGGCAAGCAGCCCTCCAAATCCCCCTTCTCTAAGAAAATGCAACCACTTGAACCCCTCTTGCTGATAAGGGAAAAGTGACCCTTGAAACTGGGGATCGACTTCAACGAGGGTTGCGGGTTTCCCCTCTAGAAGCCGAGTGATTTGCTCTCTAACATCTCCCTGTTTAGGGAGATGTTTGAGAAGGGGTACGAGGACACCAAACTCATTTTTCTTGAGAACAACTCCTTCTGCGACAATTTCTTGCTCTGTGAAGTCTAACCCTTGAGAGATCCACTCTTCTCTATCGATGAGAGCGACGCTCGAAGAAGAGAGCTGCACGAAATGCTCTCTGCGGTTGAAAGCGCCTACCAAATCTTTAAGATCCGCTTCATGCTCTTGGTATTGCACTTTTCCCTTGAGGAGAATTTGGGTCGCGCTCATCTCGGGGTTTAAGGTAAGAGCCGTTTGACGCACGACAAACCGTCCTTTTGCATCGACAACGCGCCAGCCCACCTCGAGCAAGAAAGTAAGGCTCTTTGCTACTTTATCTAGAGGGCAGTAGTAGTGGGATTCTTCCACCCTCTTTTTCATAAAGTCGGTCTCTAGAAGGTCTAGCTCCTCTTTTTTTTCCGCTTCGAGATCTCTCCATGAAGCCTTGATCGGATCGTGAAAGGCCACCTTGCCGTAAGTCCCGTAGTCAAACCACAGATCGGCAAAGCCTCCATGTCTATCGGATAGGACGAGAAAAGGGTGTAACTGGGGAAGGAGATTTAACGGCTCCCCTTTCCACTGGATCTTTACCCCTTCTGCTAAAAAAAGAGACAGGGCTTTTCCCTCTAATACTATCTCATTTAAGAGCCATTTAGAAGGAGTGTCTTCATCAAAACAACGGATAATCCCCCCATAAAGAGCCCACGGGATGTCAGTAGCCATGACCCATTCACACTCTGAGAGAAATCCCTCTTGGTTTTTCAGTTTCCATTTGCCTCGTAGCTGCATTCGGTCAGAAGAGAGTGTTTCTAGCTGCATAAAAAATTCTAGGCAAGAAAAAGGGTCGACGACCATTTTTTTGCCCTTATAAAAAAGCCTCCCTGTTGTTCCGAGCAATTTAAGAAGGGTAAAGCTACTGCGAGCCGAGTAAAAGAAGCTATTTTGAGCAAAAGGCTCTTTGAGAAGCAACCCCAATGCCTCTTTTTCTGAGGCTGTGGAGGTCAAGGAGAGGAAACCCTCTTTTGTGAAGGGTTTTTTTGAAGCAGAAACCAGACTCACCTTCAATCCATTTTTGCTATTTCTGTTTTCTCCCTCTACATGGTAACTTAGATCTGACATGGTGTGCACTTGTGACAAAAAATAAATTAAAAATCTGGAATCAGGCCACACCTTGGGAAGAGGCAGAAAAGGCGTGGGACGAAAAGAGTGACACTCTCAAAAAAACCCATCCCCTCAAAACCTTAACCCAACTGCCTCGGATGCCGGGGATGACAAAGGAAACAGCGCGCCATCTGACCTTGAAAAGCCTAAAATATCTGCTTCTCAACGACCCCAAACGGATTTTTTTGCGCCACTTCTTCAAACACCCCTTGCGCTATGGTTTTCACTTCCTCAAGTCTGCCCTTAAAAAACGCTCTTACACAAGGGATGGCGACTTTTTTTTGTATGGGCTTAACTCCTTTGAAGAGTTTCAGTCCCAACTCAAGCAAGAAGATCCCCTACTTGTCATCGGGTTCTCCTATTGCCATAAGCCCCACGAGTGCCCCTCCGGAAGGTTCTCCTCAGAGTGTATCCACGACCCAAACCACCCCGTGTGTCGCCAATGTTTCATCGGTAAGACGGTCAATGCCCTCCCTCCCAATAAACGGGGGATCCATCCACTCTTCATCCCCACCATCCGCTACATTGGAGAGGAGATGTTCAAAATCAGGGAAACCTACCCCGACCGCCCCTTGCTCTTTCTCATTACGGCTTGCGAGATGACCCTCGAGATGTTCGGCAATTGGGGCAATATGATCCAGGCCAAAGGGATCGGCGTCCGTCTCGATGGGAGAATCTGCAACACGATGCGCGCCTTTGAGCTCTCTGAGGCGGGGATCAAGCCCGGCCTCACCGTCGTCCTCCCCTCCACCCAGACGCGCATCCTCGCGCTTATCCGGGAGCTTTGGCCAATTGACAGCAAGACATCTTCTTAAACGGTTTGGGGCGCTCGCTTTTCTCAAACACGCGCACACGGGGGCCTTTTGTGCACTCTTTGGAGCAACACCCTTGCAGTGTTTCTGCGCAAGCAGGGCAAGAG
>JAHFTN010000081.1:2824-7615 GCA_023269365.1 Chlamydiota bacterium
GGGGTCAAAAGGACGCATTCTGATAGCTGTTTGGCAGGGGCTACAGCAGCAACCTTTTTGCTCTTCAGCGCAAGCAGGGCAAGAGAGAAAGAGGTCGTTGCAATCCATGTTGGCGCAGTTGTAGTACGTATCCGATAAGGCGCCACAATCTTTACAGTGGCTGATCATCTCATTTGAGGTGACATCGAGGGGGACTGCCAACCTATCGTCGAAGACAAAGAGCTTCCCCTTCCACTCCTCACTCCCCTCTTTGAGACCGTAGTTGATGATCCCCCCTTCGAGCTGATATACCTGCTCAAACCCCTCTTTCTTCATCAGCGCCGAGTAGAGCTCACAGCGGATCCCTCCCGTGCAGTACATCATCACTTTGGTCTTTTTGGGGTCTTTTGTCTCTTTGAGGTGGCGTGCGTAGGCAGGAAATTGCCTAAACGTCTCGAGTTGAGGCAGCTCGGCCCCCTCAAAATGCCCAAGCACCCACTCATAGTCATTGCGCGTATCGATGATGAGGGTGTTGTCATCTCTATTTTTGATCATCTCTTTCCACCTGTCTGGAGAGAGCTTTTCCCCTGCGAGGGTCATGTCCACAGGCTGATCGATCGCGACGAGCTGCTTGCGGTATTTGATCGTCTGTTTGGGGAAGGCGTGCTCCTTGTGGTGGTGCACCTTGAAGACCACCTCGGCAAAGCGAGGATCGCTCTTAAGCCATTCCTGATAAGCCAACGAGGCTTCTTCTGAAGCGCTCATCTGCCCATTGATCCCTCCCTCTGAAATGTAGACGCGGCAACACACGTCCTTATCTTTCAAAAATGCTTTATGTCTCGCCACTTCCAAATGGGGATCTTCAAGAGAAGTAAAAAAATAGTATGCAAGCACGTGGGTCATCACAGTTACCTTTAAAGAATTATTTTACCCTTAAGAAAATACCACATTTTCATGAACAATGCAAGCCCTTCACAATTTCATTTACACAAATCCAAAACTCTCTCTAGAATGGAGCTCTTGTTATAAACCGTCATTTTAATGGAGATACAATGGTTCGTTACACTGGCCCAAAAAACCGTATAGCACGTAGGTTTGGAGCAAATATCTTTGGAAAAGCTCGCAATCCCCTGCTGCACAAACCCAACCCACCGGGAGTGCACGGCGCCAAGAAAAAGAAGAAATCCGACTTCGGCCTTCAATTAGAAGAGCAACAAAAACTCAAAGCCATCTACGGGATGTTGACCCGCAAGCAGCTCGTCCGCTACTACAAAGAAGCGATGCGCTCTAAAGGGAATACCCCTTCCCTTTTCATCGAGCGCTTAGAGTGCCGCTTAGACAATGTCGTCTACAGGCTAAAACTCGCGCCCACGATTTTCAGTGCGCAGCAGCTCGTCCTACACGGGCATGTGCTCGTCAATGGAAAAAAAGTGGACCGCAGATCTTTTTTCGTAAGGCCTAAGATGGTCATTTCGATTAAACCCAAATCGCAACAGATGCCGGTCATCAAGCAGAGCCTAGAGAGCGGGGCACACAGCGTCCCTGAGTACCTCTCTTCAGATCCTGTAAAATTTTCTGGGGAACTGCTCTCCTCTCCTGCCATCGACCAGGTTCCTTTCCCCTTACCTATCAATGTGCCTTTGATTTGCGAGTTCCTTGCTCACTCAAGTTAAGGGGTGCTTAGCAGTTCTTCTTTAAACCAAGAAGAACTGTTTTTTACTGGGCTTGTATCCATTGGGGAAAGCAATTTCGCTAAATAAAGCCTCCCTCAATGGTTACAAGTCCAGTTTTAGAGAAATTTATGATTCAAGTTGATGATCTTGCCTTATTTTACCACGGGCTTCCCGTTTTTGAAGGGGTCTGTTTTACACTTAACAGCAAAGAGCGCTGCGGCCTTGTGGGACGCAACGGCTCTGGCAAAACGAGCCTCATGCGCCTGCTTGTAGGTCAGGAAAAAGCGGACAAGGGGACTATTTCGTTTCCCAAAGGCTATAAACTCGGCTACCTAGATCAGCACATCCACTTCAGTGCGCCAACCGTATTAGAAGAAGCCTGCTTGGGATTAAAAGAAGAGGAAAAAGACGCTGTCTATAAAGCGGAGCACCTGTTGTGCGGCTTGGGATTTAAGGAAGAAGAATTAGACCAAGACCCCCACCTCATGTCGGGAGGATATCAGCTCCGGTTACACCTTACCAAAGTTCTCCTCTCCGAGCCCAACTGCTTACTGCTAGATGAACCGACTAACTACTTAGATATTTTGTCGATCCGTTTTCTCTCCAAATTTTTGCGTCAATTCAAAGGGGAGCTGATCCTCATCTCTCACGATAGAGAATTTATGGATAGCGTCACGACCCACACCCTAGGAGTGCATAGGCATAAGGTCCAAAAATGCACGGGCGGCACAACAGCTCTCTTCGAGTTAATCGCCCAAGAGGAAGAGATTTACGAAAAGACGCGCCTCAACCAAGAGAAAAAGCGGGAACATCTCCAATCCTTCATCGAGCGCTTTGGAGCTAAAGCCTCTAAGGCAACCCAAGCGCAGTCGAAACAGAAGATGTTGAATCGAATTCCCGCTCTTGAGAAGTTAAAAACCCTCTATGACCTCGAGTTTCATTTCCACGAGCGCCCCTTTCACGGCAAAAAAATGTTCTCCATGCAAGAGGTGTGTTTCGCTTATACACAAGAAGTTCCGCTGATCCAACACCTCTCTTTTTCGATCGAAAAAGGGGAGCACCTTGCCATCATCGGGAAAAATGGGTACGGAAAATCCACCCTACTCAAAATCATGACGGGGGAATTGACACCCCAAACGGGTACTTTACAACTTTCAGACCAGGTCTCTATCGGGTATTTTGGACAAACCCACATTCAAAGGCTCCCTCCCCAATCGAGTGTGGAAGAAGAGATCGCCTCTGCCAACCCCACTTTAAATATCACTGAGGTGAAGAGTCTCTGTGGCAAGATGTTATTTGGTGGGGATCTTTCCAAAAAGAAGATCGCCGTCCTTTCCGGGGGAGAGAAAAGCCGCGTCCTTCTCGGCAAGATCCTAGCTAAGCCCTGCAACCTCCTGCTCCTCGATGAGCCGACCCACCACCTCGATATCGAATCGATCGAAGCTCTCATCGACGCTCTAGAAGATTTTGAAGGGAGCATTGTCATGGTGACCCACAGCGAGCTGATTTTAAATAGGCTGCAGCTCAAGCAACTCATCGTCTGCCATGAGAGCAAACAAACCCCCTTTACAGGCACCTACGAGGAGTTCTTAGAAAAAGTCGGCTGGGAAGAAGAGAGCTCTTCTCCGAAAAAAGGTGTAGACAAAGAGGAAAAGAGAAAGAAACACGAAGAGAGAGAGCGCTTCCGCTCTCGCATAAAATCCCTTGAGACAGAACTCAAGAAACTCGAAAGATCCCTTGCAGAATTAGAAGCGAGGCAAAAACAAGAGCAACAAGCGCTCTTAAAAAATGAGCAGTTGGAAAAAATCCAGCAAGCAGCGCTCCTCCTTGAGGGAACAGAAAAACAAATCCGCCTTTCCTACGAAAAATTCCTCGCCATCGAAGAGGAGCTCTCCTCTTTGCGCAAAATTTTATCTAGCTAGAAAAGGAAAGTGTCCTGCCAAATAGAGTGGATAGTAATGCACTCCCTGCGTAGAGCTGATATCGAGGGGGTTAATACTAAAAATCCCTTGAAGTGGCGACTTGTATTTTTTCGCAAAGATCTTTAAACTTTTGGCTTTAATTCTTGAGCCCGATTTAACCTCAAGCGGAACCACTTCCGCATCGACCTCCAAGAGAAATTCTATTTCAGATTGCCCTTCTTGCCAACTAAAGAGCTCTTCTCTCCCATAGCTGATTAATTCTTGTGCCACCCCATTTTCAGCTACATATCCTTTGTAACTTCCGTAATCCGCTTCAAGAATCGCTTTTGGAGGCAGCCCACTCATATATCCAAGCATGCCTACATCAAAAAGCAAGAGCTTGAAAAAATTTTCCTTGGCATAACCCTTGAACGGAAGCTGCCCTGTGTTCACAATATGCACTTTCAGAACAAGCCCTGCCGCTTCTAACCAATCAATGGCCCCTGCAAGCCGATCATAGTGGGTCACCCCCGGAATCACTCCTTTAAACTTAAACCGAGCAATCGACCCTTCCTGGACTTGAGAGAGCTGCATTGGCACCGCGCGAAATACCCTATCGATATGCATGGCATTGACTTCCCCTGCATGTTTTGCAATGTCTGCATAATAGGAATTAAGAAGGTCTGCTTGTTTTTTTCTCACAAGCACTAGTGCTTCGAAGAGATTATTTCGATGTGCATAATATGCGGCGACCACTTCTGGTAGTCCCCCAACGACTAAATACTTCTTAAATTCCTCCATCACATGTTCATGTACAATTTCTGGAATTTTATCCTTCAAAGTAAATCCCTGAATGAGAGCTAAAGATTTGTCACTGCCTGCCATTAAAAACTCTTCAAAAGAGATCGGCCTCAATGTTTCAAAAGTCACTTTACCCACAGGAAAAGAGACTGTATTCAAATACAGCCCCAATAAAGATCCAGCTCCACAGATATGGAGCTCTTGGCAATCTTCTTGAAAATACTTTAAACTCGTAAGCGCCTTGGGAATGATCTGAATTTCATCAAAAATAACCAGATCTTGTTCTTTGTGAATAGGGCGATTCAAATGAAAGCTCAACTCCGTTAAAATCCGCTCGGGATTAAGATCTGGCTCAAAAATGCGAGCAAGATGGGGCTCTTTTTCAAAATTCACATAATGGGTTTGAGGGAAATGAAGCTTGCCAAATTCTTTTAACA
>JAHFTN010000082.1 GCA_023269365.1 Chlamydiota bacterium
ACTGCTTTTCCCAAAGAGAGGTGAAAAGGGCGATGGGTCTGCCCTGCCGATCTTGTACAAGGGCTGCATTGGTCGATTTTTCAAAAGTCTTACTCTCGCCAAGGAGCCAAGCGCTGCAGATGAAGGGCAACGGTGTCAACACCGTCTCTACCCCATACTCATCTTTTAAGGGGTACTGCATCACCTCGAATTGAAGCTGTCCTACTGCGGCAAAAATATATTCCCCTTCCCGTTCACTTGACTTAAGCAGCTGGATCGCCCCCTCGTCGCTGAGTTGAAAAATCCCTTTGTCAAAAGATTTTCTCTTCCCTACATCTTTGGGGTAGAGGCGCGCAAAAATTTCAGGTTGAAATTGGGGCAGTGGCTTGTAATTAAAACCCCCCGTGACAGACACAGTATCTCCGATAGCAAATAAAGAAGGGTTAATCACTCCGATGACATCTCCCGGATATGCTTGTTCTAGAGTGGCTCTTTCTCCTGCGACCATCCCGTGGGGGCGAGAGAGGCGAATTTCTCTTGCGGTGCGGTGGTTTTTGACTACGAGGTCTTTTTCGAAGCGGCCCGAGCAAATCCGGATAAAGGCCATACTGTCCCGATGGCGCCTATCCATGTTGGCTTGCAATTTAAAGACGTAGCCACTAAAGGGAGTTGTCACAGGGTCGATTACTATTTCTGTTCCATCGGGGCGCAGTGCGACCCGGGCGTGGGGAGGCGGCGCTAGATGGATAAAAGCGTCGAAAAACGGCTCGACGCCAAAATTTGTCAGCGCTGAGGCAAAAAATACGGGGGTCACCTTTCCCTTTAAAAACGCCTCGTGGGAGAAGGGATTTCCCGCCATCTCTAGCAGCTCTAATTCTCCTAAAAGGGTGGCCAAATCCTCTGCTCTTACAGCTTCTTGAAGGCAGCCACTTTCCATAGGACAGCGCTCGATTCCCGCCTTATGAGCCCCTCCCGCGGAGAGCTTTTTAAAGAAGATACACTCTTTCTTTTCCCGATCCACGACACCTTGAAATTCTTTGCCAAGTCCGATAGGCCAATTCATCGCATACGAATGGATCTGCAGCACCTCTTCCACCTCATGCATCAGATCCAAAGGATCCCTTCCTGGCATATCCATCTTGTTGATGAACGTCAACACAGGGATCTGACGAAGGCGACACACCTCAAAGAGCTTGCGCGTTTGTTTTTCCACCCCTTTTGAAGAATCGATCACCATAATGGCGCAATCGGCTGCCGTTAGGGTGCGGTAGGTGTCTTCTGAGAAGTCTTCATGCCCCGGCGTATCGAGCACATTGATAATAATATCTTTATAAGTAAATTGCATCGCTGACGAGGTGATCGAGATCCCCCGTTCCTGTTCCATTGCCATCCAGTCGGAAGCCGCCGCCTTTCTCCCTTTGCGCCCTTTGACCATCCCAGCAGTATGGATCATCCCCGAGTAGAGGAGCAATTTTTCTGTCAACGTCGTCTTCCCCGCGTCCGGGTGGCTAATGATAGCAAATGTGCGCCTTTTAACAATTTCTTCTTGTATCGATGAACTCATAATCCCCAAGCATACACACTTCGCATTCAAATCTCGAGTGGATTTTTTTCCTACTTTTTTTTTACGACCTATGCTAGTTTTTCTTAAAAAGGGGAGTTCTTTTTTTTAAAACCTAGTCCTTAGGAGAAATCATGGCTCATGTCTATCCTGTTTTTCAGGAACCCAGTATATGGAGTCGATCCTTTCAAAGGTATATAAACCCATCTCGCGACTTTTCTTTTCTAATCAGCTTTTTCGAAGACCTTAAATCGAATTTTCATTCCGATCCCATTTTATATAATAAAATCATTGCAGACATCTGTGGTTTTGAATCATTTCTTCTCCCGGAACATTTCAAACTAGCCAAAGAAATTTTTCTTTTTCTTCGTGAAAAAGAAATGACAGATCCATTTACCTACGCATCCTATATTCAACTCCTTGGAACCTGTCAAAGAAGACAGCAATTCTGCTTCACGTGTTTTCCTGACTTTCGCCCCTCTCTTCTTATGGATACAGTAAGGCAAATTTTCTGGGAGTGCCCTCTAAAAGATATAAATAGGCAAGTCGTTTCCGTTTTTATAAAAACCTGTACTTATCTTAAGCGCCCTGAAGAAGGATTTAATGCGTTCAAATGGGCCTTAACAAATTCAAATCCTAAGGTCAATTATGTTGACGCTAAAGTGATTAGGGCATTTAAGACGATGGTTATTCAAACACATTGGAAATGGCGTCAAGAATTCTTTCCTTTTCCCTGCACAAGAGGTAATGAACAGTATATAAAGGATCAAATCACAAGTTTTTTACGTCAAATCTCAATTGATAAAGTGCATTTGGTAGCAAATTACGAAAGGGAAGATAGTCTTGACGGATTTTTGACGTTGAGGTCCTCTCAAGAGCAGGAGCCCACCAATTGAAGGGAAGAATTTAATTGAAAAGTTTTTGGAAAGATGGGTGCAGGTTTGACTCCCCTACCTATCCAGTATGAAGGCCCATCCCCCTCATAGCTTATAAGGAGCTGCTCTCCTGGGTGGATGGTTTTTTTTGCAAGATATACCACTTCGATCGGTGCTGCAGCGAGACCTTGCTTTGCAGGGATTTTGAAAAAATCTGCAATCAGGTTAGGCTTTTCTGAATGATTGATGAAACGCGTGAAATTTCCCTTTTTTAGGGCATCTACATGGATAGAATAAAGACGTCGCGGGTGATAGGCTCTTTGCCGATCAAAACGCTCTTGCTCCTCTTTCGTGAGAACCATGTGGGAGAGGAGCTCAAAGGCGTAAGAAGATCCATCCGTGAGATTCTGAGGAACGCATAAAGGCTCTCCTGCATAAGAGGCGATGATCTGTCCCTTTAAAATCGGCTCTGCTTCTGGATGCAGAAAAATGCCATAGCCCAATTCCCCGGGCAATTTTTTGCAGACTAGATTTTTGGGAAGCCCCTCGTTTTTAATAGAGCGAACTACCGCTGCCATCTCTTTTAAATGCTTCCGCTTTGCCCGCAAGACCCCGGTCTTCTGCCTACGCACTTCCCTAAAAATGATTTTCTGAACCTCTTTGTTAAACAAAGCGCGAGGTAGTTTGAATTTCATTAAATTACCATAATTAAAAATGATTGTTTTGATATAATATCAATTTCAATCATTTTAGTATATGTATAAAATAATAAGTTTTACGTGCTATTTCAGGGCGATTCCTTGAGGAAACCCAACTTTTGAGGTTGTTTGTGTATATCTAAGCTCCTTAATTCAAACAAATTACAGAAGAATGGGCGGATTTCGAACATGCCAATAACTATGCCCATAATTGTAACAGAGCTGAGTCCCCCCTTCAATCCGCTGAAGGGCAAGAAATACCAAATGGTAAAAACCCTCATAAAAGACGTGCACGGGCTGTAAATTGGGATGAAAACTATGGTTAATAAATCGAGTTAGATTACCCTGCGTCGCATCGATGACAAAGCTTCTCCCGATGTAATCGGGGACGGGATATTCGTAGCAGTAATCATTCAACGGCTCGAAGTATCTCCTGTCATTTTTGCGCACGATCCCCGTATACTCCCCTACATAACTTCCCCCCTCTAAAAGCTCTTCAACAAACAGCCCGTGGCCCAAACTCCCCTCAAGCCGCCGGATGGAAACAGAAGGGATATACGCAGCCTCAATTTTCCCTCTGAATTTATCCCCAAGCTCTAGGGACTCTTGACTGACCCCCTTATTTTTTAACTTATCCAGTCCCCGTTCCTGAACCTCTTTTTTTTCAGCAAGAGTTTCAAAACCGATATGGGGAAAAAAACGAAAATTCAACTTCTTTTCCAGCTCTTGAATCGTGTAAAGTTTCCCATTAGGGAAAAATAAAATTTCTTTTTCCATACGATTTGTGTATCCTTTAGCTTGATCTGTAAAAAGGAGTCCTTAAATGAAACTCTACATCCTCTTTATTTTCTCTCTTCTCAGCTTTTGCACCCTAAACTCTAATGAATCCTGCCTCTTCTTTCCACACCAAGCGGATGTGTCCTCTGCGCAAATTCCCTCTGCAACGAATCTCATCTGCCTCATTAGCTATGAAACCCCAGGAGATGCCCCTTTGCGCTGGATGACCCGTTTAACTACGGCCCCCACTCCAGTTCAGCCCTGGCACCTCGTGAGCGCAGACGGCGCCTATTGGCAAGATAGCGGTAGCGATTTTTATCCTGAATTTCTAGGAGCTACAACGAGTAACCCAGACTGCTCAACTGCGCTACAACATGCCTTTCGCGCTCATCTATTCTTAAAAATGCGCCTGCGTGGCATGGGCAACATCTACACATGTGCAAATCAGGTGCATTTCGATATCTCGGGATTCCCAGACGGGGGCTGTGACGTCGATTTCAATGGGATTGGGCGCTCAAAAATCGCTTTTTCTAATACGGTGGCTTCCCCTTGCTTTTTACTAGCCTCTTCTGCGCCTCAAAACGATTTTTGGGGACGCTTTGTCAACCTAGAAATCGATGCTAACGTCCCAGGAATAGCGGCTCAGTTTGGGCGCTCTGACTTTGCCGACCCTTCTAATGATTTCGAGATCAGCATAAACGTGAAAAATAACTCCACGGCGAATTCTGCGCAAGCTCTTGTCCTAAATGGCTTTTACTCCTCTCCACTCAATCTCGTAGGAAATTGTGGGGGTGTCGGCACAGGGCTCATGGCTGTACAGCTCAACAGATGCAATATGTGCCGAGGGTTTATCGCTGCGGGACAATGCAATACCGGTCTTGGGCTTGCTAACTATACAAATGGGAATGGATTCTCTGTGGACATCGAAGTGCTAACCACGGGTCTTGTACAACTCGATAACACCTGCGCTTATAATGAGATCCTCTACGGAGTGATTGCAAATGTAACCAATGCTATTGATAACCATTTGGGTGGCCCTTTGCGCATCCGCAATGTGCCTATTGGGGGGATCACAAATCTCTTTGCAAACCCCACAGCCAATAACGCTTCCTGGGGCGGCTATGGAGTGACTATCAATGATACAGGACAAGATCCGACAGGATTCACCCCAGGACCCCTTCCAGGCCCCAACGTCTGGATTTTAAACAAGAGCAGCCAACCTCAATGGATCTCTTTCTTTGGCAACAGCGCTTCAGACATCTTTAAGGTCAATGTCCGCTATTGGAATGATTTCTCCTCTGCTGGAGTGACCGTGTCCAATACCTCTCCTTGCGGCTTTATTTTGCGCCCCGGAGAACAGGTCTCCTACACCGCAAATAAAGGGGGGTATTCCTGGAACTGGCGCCCTTTATTCTAACGCTCTGTACTGGACAAAATTTCTCGCCTAAAAAAATCGAGGAGAGAAATAACAAGATATTAGGATGGACAGGATGGGGAAATTTATTTTTTTGCTTTTTATCCTGTCCATCCTAATATCCTGTTATTTTTCTTCTGCTTTTGTCTTCTAGGAAAAAATTGTCCAGTACAGAGATTCTAACGAGGCAAGTCCAGCTATACCCAAACAACGTCAAACGTTGGTTTTCCTCAAGAAGTTGCCCTGAATTTGGCCCAGACGAAGCCGACATCGAAGCAGCTCAACTCGAATGAGTTGGGCGATGCAGATGGGACCGAATTCAGTGGCTAACGACGCTGAGGAAAGCCAACGTTTGACGTTGTTTGGGTATAGTATAAAAAACCAAAGAGTCTATAACACAAACAGACTTGAGAATCGACTGAAACTTTTTATTCGGATAGGTTCTTAAGCGCATTGCGAAAAAATTTAGCTATTTCTTTTTTCTTTATAATCCCTTTAGCTACCCCTAAAATGATCTCCTGATACTCAGCATCAAAAATAGTAAACTCCTTTTTGCAATTCGAAGCAAAAAAAACCATTGCCGCCATAGAAGCTGTCCGTTTATTGCCATCTACAAAGGGATGATTTTGAATGAGATGAAACAGATACGCCGCAGTTTTATCAAAAATTGTACGGTGCAAATCTTTTTTATTAAAACACGCCTTGGGCATTTCTAAAGCAGATCTCAAGAGCCCTTCGTTTAGAATTCCCTTTCTCCCACCATATTCATCAATTAAATGATCATGAATTTCAATAACATATTGATAGGCAATGTACTGGATCACAAATCCGCCAAATTTTGCATTAATTTTTTATGTTGTTTATTTAGCTCTTTGAATTTTTTACGAAACTCATCTAGTTTACTATCCAGAACAGATTGGATGACCAATCCCCCGCTAGGGTTCACTGAAATTTGAAAAAGAGCATCTTCTGGAATCCCTGCAGCTTCTAAAATGGCTTTATCCACTACAATAGCACGACTATTTCCATGCTTGATCAAGCGTTTTAGCATAAAAACTCCTCCTTATCTCCGTATCCACAATGTTATTACAAAGATTCATTCTAAAACAACAGAATTACGTAACACATTGATATTCAATGCAAGGCAACTGCTCTCAGAGTGAGGGGTATAGGCTATTTTATACTAGCAAAAATGAATGCAACAAGATCCAAAGCAGCCAGAGCAACCGCTCCTGCGACAAATCCCTTGGTGTATTCCTTGGAAAGGTTTTTTCCGATAAGGGAAGCAAGTCCTATGATAAAAATCACGCTAAAGCCTTTCAAGGCAACTTCTTCTGCAAATGCTGAGTTGGCAAAGTGTTGTCCCACAATTTTTATAATTTTTGTAGTCAAGGGGTTGATGCTAATAATAACGCCCGCACATGCTGTAAGTCCCCCTATAAAAAATCCTACAATCCCTTTTCCAGCTGGTCCCATTTGCATATATACTCCTTCTTGAAAACCTTTAAGAACAAACTCCGGGTGCAAGATTCGAACTTACGACCAATGGATTAACAATCCTTCCTCTGGTATAGCTCTGAACAAAAGTGAGTTAACCAGAACCGCTTTTTCTTCTCAAGGAAATTGGGTGCTTGTTCAGATTGCCTCCAAAAAATTCCCGTGGGTTCAGGTCAATTGCGGAAAAAATGCGGAAAAAAACAAAGAAACCTTTTATAATGAAGTCACAAAGTAAGCTGGCTTAGTGGATGTCTAGTGCCACAGCCTTTGACACATAACCTTAGAGAGTATGATCATGAGTCTTAATGAAAAAGCGATCGACTACCTGGAAGCTCACATTCCAGAACTGGCTGAAGTAGCTTTTAAACAGGCATATTGGGCAGCCCTTGCGTCTGGTAGCAGTGTGCTTGTAAGCGAAAACGGAAGCCTCGTAGAGGTCTTTCCTGATGGACAACGCAAATTTATCAAAAAACTTCCTTCTTGGACGCCGGTAACACGCGGGCAAAAATTGGAAATCCGATGAACAACGAGATCCCTCGCCTTCGTATGTTTGCTGGACCCAATGGTTCTGGCAAAAGCACTTTCAAAACGATGATCCGTCGAGAGCTTCTTGGTATTTATATCAATCCAGATGAGATTGAAAAAGACATCTGCAATCGGGGTTTTCTCGTAACCGTCTAATCTAGCCATCTTTTTCCATTTACAATGCTGTGTTAAGTTTTCTTGCATCAAAACCACCAATAGGGGCCTATGATCAAGAGAACACGTAATGAATGGAATGAGCTAGTCG
>JAHFTN010000002.1:0-10882 GCA_023269365.1 Chlamydiota bacterium
ATGGGGCTTTCAAATATTCCAACGTACAAGCAAAAGTAGTTCCCCTCAGGCCCGATCTAGAGTTGGGTTCAAACACTTTTCACATGACAAACCGAGACCATTTTGGTCTTGTCTTCGGTTGCACCTTCACTACGGGAAAGTTTTTCGGTCTCACAGTAGAGTCGAGATTTTTAGATGAGCAGGCAATTACTTTGGCTGGCGATTTGAAGTTTTAATGTTATCGACGGAGATTCATAGAAAGGACCCAAGAAATTAATTGGGGCGCATTGCGCCCTGCGACCGTGATGGAAGGACCAAAGATGATCCCCTCTCGAGCAGACAGGTTATATTCGATGGCAGGAGCTACGATAAAAAGATTAGAGGAGGGGAGTCGCGGTGCAAACCCTCCACTTTTTCCAGAAAAGCGAGTTTTGTTTTGATGGTCGATCTCCAGATCGAATGCAAGGGCAAAGTGGCGGGTCAATGTGGCTTGCATCCCTAGATAGCCTACCCAGAAATTGCCCGGGTAAACGGTTCCCTTCGTTTCTCGTGTTCCCCCATAAGAGCTAATCCCATGAATAGAGACAGGGGTGCCAAAGGCATAGACAAAACCCCAGCTGGTCGTTAGCCAGTGGAGAGAATCGAAATGAAAAAATTTGCCCATGAGCAAGGCGACACTGGGATCCCAAGAGCCGTAGCCCCCAATGTCTGTCTTGTATTTTTTGGAATTTAACCTGTCATATTTCCCGATGGGAAACTGGACGCCGAGGCGGAGCTTGACATCGAGCGGGCCCCAATTTAGGAGTCGATTATCTTCCATAAGCTGCAGGGCAAAGAAGGCAGTTAAATCCCCCAGCTCCCACGAATGGGGCCCTTGCGAGTATTTATAATAAGCCAGGGGGACGATGTCGATTTCAGTTCTTTTGGTGATGCCAAACTTAAAGATCGGCTCTAAGACGAGGGCATCGAGGTGACGCGTAGGTTGAGTATCCCAATTTTGATCATACACGCTTTTTCTTTTGATCCAATAGACGTAAGGTTTATAAGTCTGATGCCCAGCTCCAGGAGTAAAGGGATCGGGAGTGAGAAGGGGGCCTGTGACCCAAGGGAGCTCGAGGGCAGGGGACGACTCAGCGCAGCTGAGCTGCACTTTACAGAGGAGAGCAACGGAAAAAAAAAGAATTAGAAACCTCATCGAGAAGAGGATTATAAAGAAACCCTTTTTCTTTTCAAGATTTTTTTCCTTTGCAAAAAATGGGTTTCTTAGTGAGAATTCTCTCATCTTTTTATTATTGGTTCGGTCATGAGATTAGAAAAATGGGTTTTTGGTTTTATTTGCATAGCATTTCTCTCTTCCCTTTCGGCTTCGACAATTGAGGATTCTGATGACATCGACCAAAAAGATGTCAACGCCGTGCGTGAATGGATTAATACTAAGCGTCAAGTGACTGTGAAAGAATTGGGAGGAGCCCTTTCGATTAGCGGTGAGGTGAGAACAGAACTCCAATCGACAGCGGAAATCGTTAATGGAAAAGCGCAAAGAGGACATAATGGAGTCATCCTAAGTAAAGAAGGAGATTCACTTCCTCGAAACACGTTCGATATTGAAGTCAACTTGATGTTGGACTACCGCTCAGATAAATCTTGGGGCTCTATTAAGCTAGAATTTGACAACGACGCCGGGATTATCAGCGGGACGACTAATAAAATAAAACTAGAGCGCGCCTACTGGGGAGCCAGAGTCTACGATGGGGAGACATTTACCGTTGATGCCGAAATGGGACGCCGCAGAATGTCGAGCATGGCCGATTCTAAATTGGAATTTAATAACTTTTTCGATGGTTTTTGGTTCAAATACGACCAGGGACTCGATGCCATCGGGGATGTTTACCTGCATGCAGGGGTATTTATCGTCGATGAGCGCAAAAACCAGTTTGGGTACCTAGGAGAGCTCGGCATTTTCAACGTGGGAGGAACGGGCCTTTATTCCAAGTATTCTTTAACCGATTGGGACACGAAAAAACAAGGCAGCACCGAGTTTACTAGCAAAGAACGCCAGAATTTGCGCTACGATTTTCTAGTCTCTCAGCTATTGATCGGCTACAAGTTTCTTCCTAGCCGCTTGCAAAAGATTGTGCAGATATACCTTGCTGGCCTTTGGAATGCGAAGGCTCACAAGACTAGCTTAGCCCATCATAAGAGAGCTAACTGGGGAAGTTATGTCGGCTTTTCTATTGGGGAGTTAAAGAAAAAGGGAGACTGGGCACTCGATGTGAACTACCAGGTGTTAGCAGCGCAGTGCGTCCCTGATTTTGATGTGCAGGGAATTGGCCTTGGGAATGCAAGCAATAGCGGTTTTTTCACAACAGAAATTGGGGGTGGAGGGATTGAAACCACGCGTAAGACGGCAGGAGGGAATGTCAACTACCGCGGCTTCCAGATGACGCTTGACTACCTGTTGACAAACCAAATTAACATGCAGCAGAGCTGGCAGCAGTCGATCACCCTTGACAATGCTGTCGGTCCATTCCACCGTTTCAAACAGTATGAGATCGAGTTCATCTACGGCTTTTAAAAGAAAATAACAAGATATTAGGATGGACAGGATGGGGAAAAAGACAAAAATTTCCCCCATCCTGTCCATCCTAATACCTTGTTATTTTTCTTAAAAAACCTTTGCAAGTGCCCTGCTTTTAGAAGGGCTTGAAGGTAAAGGTGCGTTTGCCACTCGCCGGGTCTATTACAGATTTTACGTTAACGACATAGGGAAAAGAAGAGAAGAGGGAGAAGAGCTCTTTCTTTTGAGGCAACCCCTTGTCTAAGATGAGGCAAGGAAGAAGGCCCTTGTCTATGTAGGGCTTTGTAATTTGGGGAAGTAGTTGCATTTCTACCTCTTCCCCTATCTGATGGATGGAATAAAAAAAACTGTAGAACCAGCGGCGTTGTCGACTTTTGCGAGGGACAAGAAAGTGGAGATTGGAGAATAGACCAGCAAGGAGAAGTGCTTGCTGCCACGAGGCTTTTTCCAAGACGAGAACGAGGTTTTCTTTTTTCTCGATCTCTTTTGTAGAAGGAGGAATAAACCGGGTACAATGGCGAAAAATCTTTAGAGAGAAGAAAGAGAGGAATAAGTCAGAGAGGCGCAAGCAAAACAAAAGAGACACGACAAGTGTCATCCCCCCAATCACAGCAAAGCTCTTTGCAGGGGAAAGGCCGCAGATTTCATTAAAAAAATAGACAAAACAGGAAGCAAAAAACACGCCAAGAAAACTTAAAAAATTCGTGGCAGCAATGGTTTGTCCCCGTTTCTCATCTTCACTGCTGAGTTGAATAAAGGTGTCAAAAGGAACGACAAAAGCGCCCCCTAGCAAGCCGATAAAAAAGAGACAGAAGAGAGTTTTGATCAAGCTCGTTGAGAAGAGAGCGAGCGCTAGGAAGCTGAGCGCGATGCCGATTCCTGTAAGGCATGAAAGCCCCAATTCTATATTCTTTTTAGAGGCCTTGCCTCCGAGGTAAGAGCCCAAGGCAATTCCTAGTGCTGTGACTAGGAAAAGATAGCCCCCCGCGATCTCTTGTAAATTTAAAGACTGCATGGCAAAAGGGATGATGTTGAGCTGTGTAAAGGCTCCAATCATGAGGAAAAAAGAGGAGCCGAGAATAGCGGGAAAAAGATGGCGAATGGTGCGTGTATGTTTCAGTGTGCGGTAAATTTCTGAGATGAATAGGGGGCTAATCTTTTTATTAGATCCCTGTGGAAGGGTGGCAGGAAGGGCAAGCGCACTAAAAAACCCTCCGATTGCAATCAGTAAACAGATGCAAGCGATGATAGAGAAGCTCCGATGGGTCACTTCTGTTAAAAAAGAAGCCAAAAACGTCCCCACGATCATCGCCAAGTAGGTAAAGGAGGTCACAGACCCGTTTGCCTTCGATAAGGCATTTGCAGGAACGAGCTCTCGGATGATCCCATATTTTGAGGGGCCAAAGAGAGCGCTATGCACAGAGAGGAAGAAGAGAAGCGTATAACAGCCTCCGACACTTTTGCTGCTAAAGGCGATGATGGCACAGACCATGATGAGCATCTCTGCTACTTTCATCAAGACAAGAAGCTTTTGTTTACTGAATCGATCTGCTAAGATCCCTGCAGAAGAGGAAAATAATAAAAAGGGGATCACATAGATAGCTCCTATGGCAGAGAGGATGCTACTTGCTTCTTGTTTTCCTAAGGTGTCAATGAGTAGAAATGCCATGACAAATTTGAACAAGTTGTCGTTAACAGCCCCCAAAGATTGGGAGATATTTAAGAAAGTAAGAGCATGGCGCCCTTTGGAAGAAAAGGAGGGGATCTTTTGAAGGATCTTCTTGAAAATTTCCATAACTTAACGTTAGCAGGTAAATGAAAACTCAGAAAGAAAATTTACACGTTGTATACGGCAATGATTTTAAGTGTCTTGCCCAGCGGTTAGTAGAGGAGGTTTTTTTTTCTGGAGAAGGGGCTTTTGCAAAGCGGCTCGTCGTCGTTCCCGACGGGGCGATGAAGGATTTTTTGCTCTATTTTTTTGCGAACCATCCCGATTTACATGTGGCAGCGGGGGTGCAGATCTTGCCGTTGAGTCTTGCTGTGGTGGAGATCTTAGAGAGCGTTGCAGACCCGTTGGTACAAGGCCCCACCCTCCCCTCTTTTTTAGAGCTGTCTTTGTCTATTGAGGCTCTGTTAATGGATCCTCTTTTTTGTGAAACAGAGCTTCACAACTACACACGAGGGGTTAATAAAAAGCTCTCCTCCCTATCCGATGCATTGGCAAGAGTGTTTATTCTCTATGGCCTCTATGGGAAAGCAACTTTGCCAGCATGGCAGCAGCAGCTGTGGGACCGCCTCTTCTCTTGCGACTCTCCCTGGAGCTACCCCGCAGATTTTTTTAAAACACACGCTCCGGTAGGATTTAAAGGGAGGGTGACTCTTTTCGGGTTCTCTTATCTAGATCCGGCGCATTTACATTTTTTCTCCTCTCTTGGAGCTTCTTGTTACCTGTTTTCTCCCTGTTCTTTATTTTGGGAAGATATCACCTCCGACAAAGAGAGGCTTTACCTGGGGCGCCTGTACAAAAAACGGGGAGTAAAGGAGACCATTTGCGACGAGTTGCAAGGGTATATGAAGCAAACCCATCCCCTCCTTGCTAACTTGGGGAGTCTCGGAAAGCAGATGCTTAATAATTTAAGTCGGTTTGAATGTGTAGAAGAAGAGGCGTATCGGGAAAATCCCTCTTCATCCCTTCTCTTGCAACTGCAACAAGAGATTCTCACATTAACTCAAGCGAACTCTTTGAGAGCAGATGCTTCGATACAGATTCATAGCGCTACATCTAAGCTAAGAGAAGTGGAAATCTTGAAAAGCACTTTGGAGAAGTTGATTCAAGAGCATAGCAACACAAACAATCCCATTGCGCTAGCAGATATTGTGATTAAAGCGTCCGACATCGACTTGTATGCCCCCTATATTTCGATGGTGTTTTCTCAAAGTGCATTCCCCTTCACAGTTCTTGGCAGCCGCAGATTAACCCCCTGCGTCGAGGGGTTTTTCTCCCTTCTCAACATTTTTAAAACACATTACACACGCTCTAGCGTGATGGAGCTGCTCTACTGTATCCCTCTGATGCAGAAATGGAATTTTTCTCTAGACGAGGTGGATAGGCTCTCAAAGTGGTTTAGCGATGCCAAAATCTCTTCAACCCTTTCGAGTTGGGAGGAAGGGCTAGATCGTTTATTGTTTGGACTAACACTCATCCCTAATGAAGAGACGCTGCTAGAGACATGGCCGATTGCGAGTGTTGCTCTTTCAGAAGTAGAGCTGCTCGAGAGGTTTTTGATCCTTTTTTCCTCAATTCAGCAAGAGGGGGTGAAGTTGTTACAGACAAGGAGCGTTCCCGAGTGGATGCAACTCTTCTTGGAATGGGGCAACACCTATTTTTTGGCTGACGAGGAGCCCTTTTTTTTAGAACTAAAAAATTTGAGCCTGTCGTGCCATTTTTTAAACACTCCCAGCTGGTCATTTGAGAGCATAGAGAGGGTGCTTACTTCGCTCTCTAAAAATTTTAAAACGAGCTCTTCTGGCGCTTCTATCGATACACTTATTTTTTCTTCTTTGGGAGCTGTTTCCTTAGTGGCGCCACGGGTCATCTGGTGTTTGGGATTAGATGAGCAGGCATTTCCCCGCTCCGAGGAGGTGAGCTCCCTTTGTCAGACGAGTGGATTCCCTAAACAAAGCGACAAAGACCGTTTTGCCTTTTTGGAGATGCTCATAAAGCCTTGCGACTATTTGTTGTTGAGTTATGAGAGGATCGATCCTCGAGACGGGAAAGAGCAGCATTACTCTCTTCTCATCGAAGAGTTGCAAGACTATATTAAAGGCCTTGAAGTGGTGCATCACCCCTCTTTTCCCTATTATTATTCAGTGGCACGAACCTCTCCTCCACTGTTTCCCAAGGTTTTAGAAATCAAAGAAGAGCCCATCTCTATTCGACAGCTTAAAAAACTGGCTCGAAATCCTCTGCAATTTTATTTCAATGAGACGTGGAAAATATTTCTGCACGATGAGAGGGATGAGGAAGAAAGGAAATTTTTGCTCTCCGCTCTTGACAAAGCCTTGTTTCGAAAAAATCCCTTGAAGGCCTCTTTTGAGATCAAGCGCGCGAAGGCAAAGGGAGAGCTCCCACAAGGGATATTTCAGACAGCAGCTCTTGCAGAGCTTACGGAGGAAAGAGAGGAGTTACTAGAGCATTGTTTGAAATTAGGAGTGGATGTAGAAGAGATCCACTCTGTTCCCATCAAGCTGGAATTGATTACAGGAGAGCTTGAAGGGGTCACTTCGAGGGGCCTCTTTTTCCATGGAGATGGTAGCTTGCCAAGCCTCATTAAAATATGGCCCCTCTATTTGATCTACTTGCACCTCTATCCAGAACAGGTTTTTTTATTCCCCTCAAAAGAAGAGAAAAAAATATCTTTGCCCGTGGAAAACCCTCAAAGGGAGCTGCAGAACTACTGCACCTATTTTTTCCACGCCAAAGCCGCTCCCTCTTTTTTCTTGCCCCAGCTAGCAAAAGCCTTTTTTGAAGGAGATGTGGCAGCTTTGAAGACAGCTTTGGAAAAAGAGAATGAGGATCCCTATTTCAGTTATGTGCAAAGAAGAAGCGCCCTTCCTCAAGCAGAGGAGTTATTGTTCCGGTGGCAAGCGACTTTCAAGGGAGGGCCTCATGCATTTTAACGTCCTCGATCGCCACCAGAAAGTGTCGCAGTCCCACTGTTTAGAAGCTTCTGCCGGCACAGGGAAGACCTTCGCCATCGAGCACCTCGTCACCCGATTGATCATAGAAGGGGAGTTCCCCCTTTTGATTGAAGAGATCTTGGTTGTAACTTTTACAAGGGCTGCCACAAGAGAGCTTAAAAAACGGATCTACCGCAATTTAAAAGCGATTAAAGAGGAGCTCTTAAAACAAAATTCTTCTATTGACTATGTGCAAGCTCTTATAGAACAAGGGACGTCTTTGTGCGCACAAGAGAGGATCGAGGCGGCGCTGATCTGTTACGATAGCGCGCCCATCTACACTCTGCACGGCTGTTGCTACAGGTTACTAAAGGAATTTGCCTTTGAAGCAGAGCTCAACATGGAAATTTCCGACCCGGAAAAAAAGGAGTCTGCAAAGATCCTTCAAGGGCTAGTGAAGGAGTATCTAAAAAAAGAGGTGGGGGAGCCCCACTATAGCCCCTACCAGATCCAGCTGCTTTTATCAAAGGCAAGAAGAGATCCTCTACAATGGATCTCTACACTTACGCGCGCAGTAGAAAATAGCAAAGCGATTGCTAAGCTGCCGACCTATCAAGAGCTTTTGGAGGCGTTTTGCTCTCAGCTAGAGAAGCTGCCCTCCCTCGATCCCGTTTGCTTTAAAGAAGATATGGCTCACCACCTTCCTCGCTATCTGAAGATGAAAGGTGATAAGATCCCCTCCCAAATCGAGCACCTCTCTCATGTGCTCTCTTCTCGCTCTTGCTCCTCTTCTCAATTTGAATGGCTCTTAAAACAAGAGTTGTTTTTAGAGGGGATGGGAGAGGAGAATTTAAAAAAAAGGGTTAAGCCACTGGATCCATCCCTTCTCCACTACCCGGAGTTAATTCTCCACTTAAGGGCAACGCTACTGCCCCTCATCAGAAAAGCAAAAGATCCCGCCTCAATCCAGCTGCGCCTAACTTCCGATTTGCAGAAAAAGACAAAGGCGCTTTTGGAAGATGCTGCCGTATTTTCTCCCGATGCCCTATTACTTAAGGTAAAAGAAGCGCTCTATTCAGAGGCTTTTGTCTCTTCTGTTCGCAAAAAATTTAAAGCGGCCATTGTCGATGAATTTCAAGATACAGATCCTATCCAATGGACGATCTTGAAAACGCTTTTCCCTCCCCATTCCTTACTCTACCTCGTAGGAGATCCCAAGCAGTCGATCTACGCGTTTCGCAATGCCGATGTCGATGTCTATTTACAAGCGGCTCAAGAGAGAGGGGCAAAAAAACATTTAACGACAAACTTCCGCTCGACCCCCTCTTTGGTCGAGGGGTTGAACCGCCTCTTTTCCAAGGCGACAAAAGCCTTTCATCCCATCCCCGACGTCCCTCTTCTACAGGCAGGGTCTACTCTTCCCCCTCTTGACGATGCAGCTCCTATCCAATGTTGGATGGTGAGGTGTAAGCAGGGGAGGAGTAAGAAATTCCCTCCCACGACTTGTTTAGAAGAAAAACTCTTTCCCCACCTGGCGGCAGAAATCCTCGATTTACACACAAAAAAAAAGGTGGCGTTTTGCGATATTGCCATTTTAGTAAAAGATCGGTTCCAAGCTAAAGCGGTCGTGGATTATTTAACCGCCTCTAAGATCCCTGCGAGTGCAGAAAGGGGCTCTCTCATCACCGAGTCACTCGCTTACTTTGATTTAAAAATGGTGTTAAGAGCCCTCTACTCTCCTCAAGACAGGGGCAAGTTAAAAGCAGCTCTTGGGACATCGCTTATCGGGATGGGGATGGAGCAGTTTCAAGAAGAGACGCTTCTTTTTGCAAAAGCCCTGGTGGGCTATCTTTACTCGTTGCTCGTTAAAGAAGGGTTTGGCATTTTTTTTCAATCCCTTTTACAAACCGTCTGGGAGCCAGGCGGGCAACCCCTACTCCAGAGACTCTCTCATGAGATGTATGCAGATCTAAGACAGCTGTGCACCCTCGTCATAGAAGAGACGCAAACCCACGCCTTTGATCCTCTGAATTATTTAGAGCAGCTCTCATCAGAAGATCCGCGGCTGCAAAGGCACTCTTCAGAAGAAAAGGGAAGCGTCACCATCATGACGATTCATAGGAGCAAGGGGCTTGAGTTTGAAGTCGTCTTTGCTTTGGGCATCTCTGCAAGACAGCCCCTTTCCGATCTTGTCACCATTAAGACCCCATCTGGGCCTCAGCTCACAGCGCTCGACAAAGAAGATGGGACCCATTTAAAAGCACTAGAAGAGGAAAATCAGGAAAAATTGCGCCAGCTCTATGTCACCCTTACAAGGGCCAAAAGAAAGCTTTATATCCCTTGTATCTTTGAAGAGAAAGCGCAGCCAATAGATTTTTTTTCTGCCTCGCCCCTCGAGAGTTTTTTTTCTAAGATGGGAATTGATTCCCTAGAAAGCGCGCAGTTGCAACTTGAAGAACTCCGCCCCTTCGTGCAAGTGCACATGCTTGAAAATGCACCCCCTCCCCTCTACTGCCAAGAGGTTGCTCCTGTAGAGTTAATTCTTCCCGAACCTCTATCTCCCCTCCCTTTAAGGCCCCCTCCCGTTTCCTTCACCTCGCTCTCTGTACAATACCCTTCTATAGAGGTAAACCGGCCAGAAAAAGACGCCCCTCTCTCCATCCATACACTCCCTTTGGGAAGTGAAACGGGCATCTTCCTCCACTCCCTATTTGAAACCCTTTTAAAAAAGGGGTTACACCACCCTTTAGATGAAAAACGGATCGAGGCGTGTGTTGTAAAGCGGGTTATGGGGTCTTTTCTAGAGCCGTGGCTCTCTATTCTTATTCCATGGGTGGTGGAGTTATTTAAGCGCCCCCTTTTGCATTTTTCTCTTTGCGATGTAGAGCAACAGTTAACAGAAATCGAATTTTTGTACCCCTGCGCCCTGGGGCTAGTCAAAGGATTTGCCGACCTTGCCTTTGTCTTTGAGGGCAAGTATTATTTGCTCGACTGGAAGAGCAATTACCTGGGCCCTTCCGATGAAGATTACACCCAAGACGCCCTTAAAAAAGCGATGGAACAACACGACTATGTACTGCAAGCCTCTCTCTATAAAGAGGCCTTAAAGCGGTATGTAAAGCTGTTTGACAACCGCCCCTTCGAGAGTTGTTTTGGCGGGGCCTTGTACTACTTTGTAAGAGGGCGCGCCGTTTACCATCTGGAGTTGCATGCATAATTTTATGGAACAAAGCTCCCTCTCCTTCATTGATCTTTTCTTTGCAAAAAGGGTACTAAAACACCTCCCCTCTGGAGAAGAGTCTCATGTAGTTTTATTGGCAACTCTCTTTGCCCTCTCCCGACTGGGGCATTTGGCTATAACCACCTCTCCGCGCGGATTAGAAACGGTTTTGGAAATCCTCTCGATACAAAATGGTCCTGCTTTTTTAGAGTTTTTCCAGAAAGGAATAGAGACCTTTCCCTATGAAACTCCCTGGTTAGTGCGCACCTCTTCCCATGTCTACTTACAAAAAAACTGGACCTACGAGTCGCAAATCGCTTTGCACCTAAAGAGGTTAAATGAGGGGCCGCCTTCCTTTTCCTTAAATCCTGTTGTTATTTCTGAATTAAATACAGAACAACAACAAGCCGTGCAAAAAGGGCTCC
>JAHFTN010000002.1:10892-30396 GCA_023269365.1 Chlamydiota bacterium
CTTCCTTTCTGGCTGTCCTGGAACGGGGAAAACTTTTACAGCCGCGCACCTTGTAAAAATGTGCCCTCACAATTTTAGAATCATCCTCACAGCTCCCACGGGGAAAGCGGCATTCCATTTAGAGGCGAATTTAAAAAGAGCCGTTCCAGAAGCTCTTAATATACAAACAGCAACGCTTCATGCCCTGTTAAAGCTGGGAACTTACCAAGAAGAAGAGCCCTTCTCACTTCCTGCCGACCTCATTTTAGTAGACGAATGCTCGATGATCGATGCGAAAGTCTTTGCCCGTCTGTTAGCCTCTATTGCCACAGGGACGCGTCTTGTTCTCATCGGAGATTTCCATCAATTGCCTCCCGTGGAAGCAGGGAGCCTCTTTGCCGACCTTGTAGAGGCAAACCTCTACCCCACAACACAGCTGACCCTTTCGTTGCGCTCCTCTTGTCAGGGCCTTCTCTCTTTTGCAGAGGCGATAAGAAAAGCAGATGTGGAGGCGGCCCTTTCCCTCCTTCATTCCAACCCCGATGTCGAATGGATAGAGACGCCTCCGCAACTCTTTTCCTACCTGTGGCAGCGATTTGGGAGCCGATTTGTAGCCACCTTTTCAGAAAAGCCCCCGCTAGAAAATCTCATGGATTTCCTCAAAGGATTTACCCTCCTCTCCTGTCTTCGCCAAGGACCCTGCGGTGTCGATGCTCTCAACGCCTATTTTTTCAACGAAGTCTCCTCTCGCGCTAAAGAGGCCTCCTGGATGGCAATCCCCCTCATGATTACGGGCAACGACTACGACCTCGAGCTTTATAATGGAGACCTTGGGGTGTTGCTATGCAAAACGAGATCGCGCCCCCTGACAAGGGAATTTTCCCAAGAAGATAGAGTGGTATTTTACACTCCACATGGAGAAATTCGCACTTTTGCCGCTCTAAGCCTCACCTCTTTTTCCTTGAGCTACTGCCTTTCTGTGCACAAGAGCCAGGGAAGCCAGTATGAAGAGGTGCTCATCATTGCGCCAGAAGGAGCAGAGATCTTTGGAAGGGAGGTTCTTTACACAGCAGTAACGAGGGCTAAGAAAAAAGCCTTCCTCGTCACCACAGAAGAGCTCTTGCGCAAAATCCTCCTAAAAAGTTCACGCAAACTCTCTGGCTTTACGAGGGGGTAAGCTGTTTTCATCTGCAGTCAATCAAATTTTTAATCGCTCCCTCGGCCGGGTAGAAATTTCAGTTTTTTGTGTAATTTGTAGTGTGAAAAAATCAAGATCTAAAGTTATTATTTCACATCGAGCAAGCTGTATTTAGAAAAAAATGTTTGCATGCAATATACCTGAACGGGAATAATGGGGTAAAAAGATGAAGCTTCCTATAAAGAAAGTAGTGTGGGTAAGTTCTAGTTATAAAGACTTTATGGAATTCCCTCTTCTTGTTCGTAGTGCAGTGGGATATGCTTTATATTATGCGCAGCAAGGCACCAGGCATGAGCATGCCAAAGTATTAAGTGGAATGGGGGGTGCAGGAGTTGTTGAAATTCGAGAAAATGCTCCCGGAGGGGCATATAGAGTTATATATACTGTGGAAATGGAGGAGATCGTGTTCGTTCTTCATTCTTTTCAGAAAAAATCAAAATCGGGTAGAGCAACGCCAAAACAGGAGCTTGAATTGCTTAAGGTTCGCATCAAAGAAGCAAAGATCCTCTACAAGAAGATGCAACAAGGAAAGAAATAATGAAACTCAAAAGACTTAAAAAGAAGCATCTTGAAGGGATCGAGTACCGGGAGGGGTCTGAGAATATATTTGCAGATATTGGGATTTTGAATCCTGAAGAAGCGATGGCAAAAGCAGAAATTGCCATGAAGATACACGACACCATCAAGAAAAAGAAATTAACTCAGGCAAAAGCTGCAAAAATCCTCAAAATCAGCCAGCCCAAAGTCTCCTTATTGCTTCGAGGCTATCTTACAGATTTTTCATTGGAAAGACTTTTGCGCTTTCTGAATGATTTAGGACAAGATGTTTGCATTTCAATCACTCCAGCTTCCCGCGGGCATGGCAGCACATGGGTTTCAGACGCCTCTTCAAGCAAAAGAAGAGCCGTTTTGGGCAGATGAAACATTCACCCCTGCGTGAAGGCGGTGAATTTGGCGAGGAGCCCTCTTGCGAAATAGAAGTAGAGGAAGACCCCGATGGTGACGAGGGCTTGTAGGCAGCTTTTGTAGGGGGCTTGCTTTTCTAGGCTAGAGAGGGAGGGGTTCCTTCCCATGACCCACGCCTCCTCTAGTTTTTTTTCGAGAGAGTCTTTGTGGAGCTCTGCGATATAGCGGTTGGGAAAAGTTTTGTCCTTTAGTAAAGTTTTTCCTTTATAGGGAATTTCGTTGACCTCGTAAGAGTAGTGGGCTTCAACCGCAAAGCGAGAAGAGGAGAGCTCTTTCACGCTGAGCTCTGAGACGAGGGCGGGGATTTGTACATTTAAATTTATAAATTTCCATAAATCGGCAAGGGCGATTCCTAAAAATGCTAAGGCGACCCCTCCGGAAACGATCATGAGTACAATCCACAAGCGACAGAGTTTTTGTAGCATGACGACCTTATAAAAAAATTGGGTTTTGACGAATTATGTCAAGCGCTGTATATTATTTTCCATCTCAAAGTAAGATATCTATCCACTAAGGAATGTGTGTAGTATTTCTTTTACACTTAAGGAAAAGATTCATATATGGCAGAAGAGAAAAAAGAAAAAGGTAAAGTGAAAAAACCTACCGCTCAGAAAAGAGATGAGCAGAGCCAGCAGCGCAATTTGCGCAATCGCTCTTTTAAATCCAAAGTGACAACAGCGATGCGCTCTCTTGAAGAGACGTTATCCAAAAAAGATGTCGCAGCAGTAAAAGCTCAGCTGAGCGCTGTGTATAGCTTGATGGATAAAGGGGTCAAGAAAGGGGTTTATAAAATGAATAAAGCTGGGCGTGTCAAGTCTCGCTTGCATGCAAAAGCAGCTCAACTCTCCGTCTAATTTAAATGGCATGGGAAACTGTGCCATTTCTTAACTTTTCAAGAACCAGTGCAATAGTCCTGTGTACGCTTTAAAGAGCAAAACGCGTAGGGGAAGTCGTTTGTCTTTTTGTGGCGGTGCATTTAATGGGTAAGAGAGGGTGCCCCCTTTGAGGAGCCGCTCGAGAAGGTCCCCTTTGCAATAGTATTTCCACTGTGCAGCTCTTTGTAAAAGAGGTTCGGGAAGGGTAGAGCTAGGCGGAATTGCAAAAAACTGAGAGAGAGTAACTGGTAATTTGGGGCCTTTAACCAGGCGGCGGTGGCCTTGAATCAGCTCGAATTGGTCGTAAAAGATCCCGATCCCTATTTTATTGATGTTGGTGAAGTAGCTGCCGTGATGGCGCAAAAAATGCTCTGCTGCTGTGAGGTTTTTTTTATTAAACCGCCTGTCGTGCAAGATCCAGAGAAGCGAGTAGCCCGCTTTTTCGTAGTCGAGACACCGCTCCTTGGCTTCTTGCAAAGAGAGGGGGGAGCACTGGATCTCAAAAATCCTTTTTCTTTCGTGCCAAGCGATGTCGGCAATCCGGTTAATCGAGGGAAATGGGGCCTCCATCTCTGCTTCTTGAGGTCCGATAAGTTGAAGGAGGTGGAGCTGGGCTCGGATGTGCTCTTCACTCTTTTGGTGCTGGCGGCAGGTGGAAGAGGCCTTGAGGTGGTAGAAATGGGGTTGTCTTAGCGGCCCTTCTCTCATCTTAAGGGGAGCGCCACATTCGGGACATCGGTAGGTTTCTTTTTTGTCTGCTTGAGTGGCGATGATGGGGCGCGTTTGGTCAAGGGCGTAGAGCTGCATAATTGGGTGTCTCTTAAATTCAGGATCTGGTATAGAGTAATGGCTACTTGGAATTTGCATCTAGAGGGAATTGCAAAGCGAGTTTTGCAACTCTCTCTAATTATTATTTAGGTTGTCATGGCAAAATCTTCTCCGAATCCCGTGTTTTCTCAACAGTATCAGCAGAAAGTGGAAGAGCTTGTAGCTATTGCAAAAGAGCAAGGCTACATCACCTATGAGGAGATTAACGAAGTTCTGCCCATGACGGTTGACTCCGCTGAGCAGATCGACCAGGTGCTCATCTTTTTAAATGGGATGGACATCCAGATTCTCAACCAGTCTGAGGTGGAGAAGCAAAAGGAGCGCAAGAAAGAAGCCAAAGAGTTGGAGGGGCTGGCCAAGAAACCGGAGGGGACCTCTGATGACCCTGTGCGCATGTACCTCAAAGAAATGGGCTCGGTGCCTCTTTTGACGCGAGAAGAAGAGGTGGAGATTTCTAAGCGGATAGAAAAAGCGCAAATCCAGATCGAAAAAATCATTATGCGCTTTCGCTACTCGATCCGCGAGACGATCTCGATTGCCAACTACCTTACGACGAGCAAAGAGCGTTTCGATAAGATCATCGCAGAAAAGGAAGTGCCCGACAAAAACCTCTACTTCTCTCTTCTGCCTAAGCTATGTCAACTTTTGCGCCAAGAAGATCATCTGCTGCAGAAATATCTCTTTGATTTTTTCCATACGGAGATGAAGAAGACAGATCGGGTAAAACTCTCCGAAGAGATTGAAAAATGTCGAATTCGGACCCAGTCTTATTTGCGGCGGATGCACTGCAGACACAATATCATCGAAGATTTTGGTGAGGTGATCTTAGCGTCGTATGACCGGTTTTTGATTCTTGAAAAAGAGATTCAAGAGTTGATCCCGCGCGCAGAGAAGAATAAATTTGCCGCAGGAAAATTATCTGCCGTCAGAAGGAAACTTGCAAAAAGGGAACTCGCTGCCGGGCGCTCTTTAGATGAGTTTAAAAAAGATGTGCGTATGTTGCAGCGCTGGATGGATAAGAGCCAAGAGGCCAAGCGCGAGATGGTGGAATCGAACCTGCGCCTTGTGATCTCTATTGCTAAAAAATACACAAACCGGGGCCTCTCTTTCCTAGATTTGATTCAAGAGGGGAACATGGGCCTGATGAAGGCGGTGGAGAAATTCGAATACAGAAGAGGCTATAAATTTTCGACCTATGCGACCTGGTGGATCCGCCAGGCGGTGACGCGTGCCATTGCAGACCAAGCGCGCACGATCCGTATCCCTGTGCATATGATCGAGACGATCAACAAGGTCTTGCGAGGCGCGAAGAAGTTGATGATGGAGACGGGGAGAGAGCCAACACCAGAAGAGTTGGCAAGTGAGCTTGGCCTCACACCCGAGCGGGTGCGTGAGATCTATAAGATCGCGCAACACCCGATCTCGCTGCAAGCAGAAGTAGGCGATGGAGGAGAGAGTCAATTTGGAGATTTTTTAGAAGATACGGGGATCGAGTCTCCAGCAGAGGCTACAGGTTACGCTATTTTAAAAGATAAAATGGGAGAGGTGCTCTCCACGCTTACCGATAGAGAGCGCACCGTCCTTATCGAGCGTTTTGGGCTGTTAGATGGGAAGCCAAAGACTTTAGAAGAGGTAGGCGTGCGCTTTAAGGTCACAAGAGAGCGGGTGAGGCAGATCGAAGCAAAAGCGCTTCGCAAGATGCGTCACCCCACGCGCGCAAAACAACTCCAAGCCTTTCTCGACCTTCTCGAAGAGGAATAAATTCCTTGACAAAAGACAAGCTCCTCTCTTTGGTGTTTTCTAAGAAAGGCCTTTTAAGCGGATCTTTAAAAAATTTTGAAGAGAGATCGGGTCAAAGGGAGATGGCGGCCCAAGTTCTCGATGCCTATGAGAACGAGTCGATTGCTCTTGTCGAGGCGGGGACGGGGATCGGCAAGAGCCTGGCCTACCTATACCCCGCTGTGCACTGGGCACTCAAGCACAAAGAGAAAACGGTCATCGCTACCAACACGATCGCCCTTCAAGAGCAGCTCCTCCATAAAGATATCCCCCTCTTACTTAAACTGCTTGGCGAGGAGTTGAAAGTCTGCCTTGTCAAGGGGATGGGTAACTACGTCTGTCTTAGGAAACTCAAAGAAAATCAAGAGCAGCTTTTGCTCCTCTCCTCTTCTGAGGACAAAGAGATGCAAGCGATAGAGATGTGGGTAGACAAGTACCATGAGGGCTCTTTTTCGAATTTTCCCTTCTCGATCTCCAATTCCACCTGGGAAAAGGTGGCAGTGGAATCTGAGTCGTGTACCCACGTCCATTGCAACTACTACAAAGAGTGTTTCTTTTTTAAGGAGAGGAAGAAAGCTGCCGACTCGCAGCTACTGATCGTCAACCACCACCTTCTTCTCGCAGATCTACAAAGGCAGCTCAAGGCGCCCCATCAAGAGGCGATTTTGCCCTATTACCAACGTGTCGTTATCGACGAGGTGCACCACTTTGAAAAGATTGCACTCGAGAGCTTTTCTCAGACGTGGAGTCGGCTTGATCTTCTCCGTACGCTCGCGCGCCTCCACTCAGAAATGCACCCCGAGCGCTCCTTGCTCCTTTCCCTCAGCAGGGAGCTTCCTCAGCCTTTGCAGGCCCTAGAGATCGATCTCCCTGCGCAACGCAGGCTGTGTCACGATCTTTTAGAAGTGTCTTGTGTAAAGCTGCGCGATTTTCAGACCTCTATTACAGAGGACAGAGAGACAAAGAGGCGATTTACAGAAGAGGTATGTACCCATCCTGCATGGAAAGAGATCTTGATTCCAGAGCTTTTGCACCTTGCAAAAGAGCTCCAGCGTCTCTCCCAGATGCTCAGTGGTCTCGGGCGCGACTTAGAAAAGTTTAAAGAGACACCCGTCTATCCAAAGTTGATGGTTCCCCTTGTGGGGATAAGCGTCATTTTACAAAAATGTGAGGATGCTGCCCTATTTTTAGAGCAATTCGTTAAGGATGAGCCCAAGGAAAAGAGGGTGCGCTGGATCGAAAAAACTCCTTCTAACGTGACGCTCGTCGATGCCTCATTAGATGTCTCTTCTCTGTTAAACGAGCATCTCTTTTCAAAACAGAAGACCTCCGTGCTCTGTAGTGCCACGGTGGCAACGGCGAGGTCATTTTCCTTTATAAAAAAACGGCTCGGCCTTCTTCCTCAAACGGCGAGGATCCAAGAAGGGATCTTTGAATCCCCTTTTGACTACCAAACAAGGACCCTTTTTGCAGTTCCTGTCGACTTCCCTGCCCCCTCCCATCCCGACTTCTTCTCTCAAGCTACCCAAGCGATGAAAGAGATCATCGAGATTTCTCGGGGAAGCGTCTTTCTCCTCTTCACCTCGTACGAGATGCTCGAGCAGTGCCATCGAGTCTTATCCCAAGTAGAAACGTTGAAGCGGTTCCCCTTCTTAAAACAAAAAGAGCTGCCTCGCCATCTGCTTTTAGAAAAGTTCAAGAAGAAAGAGGGGAGCGTGTTATTTGCCACCGACTCGTTTTGGGAAGGGGTCGACGTGTCAGGAGAAGCTTTGCGGTGTGTCGTGATTGTAAAGCTCCCTTTCTCTGTGCCAAGCGACCCTCTATACGAAGCCTATGCGCTCTCTCTTGAGCAAGAGGGGTTGGATCCTTTTTCCGATTACTCAGTGCCGCAGGCAGTCATCCGGTTCAAGCAAGGGTTTGGAAGGCTGATGCGCCAGAAAAATGACAGGGGATGTGTCGTCTGCCTAGACAACCGCGTGATAAAGAAGTCGTATGGGAACCAGTTCCTTAAAAGTCTGCCGCCATGCCAGCTCTGTTTTGCAAAGAAAGAGGAGATGTACTCCCAGATGCGAGAGTTTTATAAAAAGACTTCTTTCGAAACTTGCTTTGCTTGCAAATGAAATTTCGAAAGAAATCTAAAGAGTAAAAGCTGGAGTGTAGCGGGATCGAACCGCTGACCTCAACAATGCCATCGTTGCGCTCTACCAACTGAGCTAACACCCCACAGGAGTGGAAAATTTTAAAAGTTCTTTCTATTTAGTTCTATGTTAAAAGAATGTATATGAGTCTCTTTGAAAAAGTGCCCTTAGCTCCTCCAGATCCGATCTTGGGATTGACGCACGCCTTTTTGCAAGATAAGCGCAAAGGCAAGGTGAATCTCGGTGTTGGGCTTTATAAAGACGAGCAGTTGAAAACGCCTATTTTGCAAGCTGTTAAAAAGGCAGAGGCGCAGTTGTTGCAAACAGAAAAGAGTAAAGAGTATTTACCGATTGATGGGGACGGCGTCTACCTCGAGGAAACGGGCGCCTTGGTCTTTGGCAAGACCCTTTGGAGCCAGGAAAGAAAGCGGATTGCCCCCTTTCAGACGTTGGGAGGGACAGGAGCCCTTAAGGTAGGGGCCACGTTCTTGCAAGAAGAGCTCAAAGGACCTGTGTGGCTCCCTACCCCCACTTGGCCCAACCATCGGGGCGTATTTACAAGTGCACATCTGAAAGTCGAGGCTTATCCCTATTACGATTCTTCTCGCTTCGACTTTGAAAAGATGGGGAGTTTTTTGCAAAAGCTACCCCCAAAATCGATTGTACTGCTCCACGCTTGCTGCCACAACCCCACTGGGTGCGATCCTACAGAAGAAGAATGGAAAAAGTTGGGTGCACTCTTCTGCAAATACCAACTGATCCCCTTTTTCGATCTCGCTTACCAGGGACTAGGAGAGGGTCTAGAAGAGGATGCAGCTCCCCTTCGCCACTTTTTAACAAGTGGCTTAGAGATGTTAGTGGCGGTTTCCCATTCAAAAAACCTATCTCTATATGCAGAGCGGGTGGGGGTTTTATTTGTCGTTTCTGCATCAGAGGCAATTAAAACTGCAGTGGTTTCCAGGATCAAGCAACTCATCCGCACCAACTATTCCAATCCCCCGTTGCATGGAGCAAAAGTGGCAGCGCTCGTCCTTGGAGACAAGAATTTGCGCAAGCTATGGGAAGAAGAACTCTTTACCATGAAAAATCGTCTAGTAGAGATGCGCACCCTTCTTGCAAAACGGTTATCTCACCCCTCTTTTCAGCAGGGAAAGGGGATGTTTGGGTTTTTAGGCCTCTCCCCGTCTCAAGTTGCCCGCTTGATGACAGAATATGGTATTTATATGCCGAGCGATGGCAGAATCAATGTGTGTGGCTTGAATGCAAATAATGTCGATTATGTAGTGGATGCGATCAATCATGTCTAAAACTTCTTACCGCCCCTATGTGTATCTGCTTCTCTTTTTCTTTTGCATCATGAGCCTTCCCTATGGAGCCTCGCAGAAGCTCCGCTCATTAACAGTGGCCTCGTGTGCTCCCGGGTGGAGGAGTTTAAATTTCCTCAAAAACAAAACCTGCTACTTAATGACCCTCCCCTTTCGAGAAGAGCTCTCTCCAGATACAGAAAGGCTCTCGCAAGAAAATCTTCAGCTCCACTCGCAAATCGAAAGCGTAAGAGAATGGCTTCTTGACGAAGAGCGCCTCCAAGAGCAGATTCGGCGTTATCAATACTTTTCTCAGAAGGAGGGGGATTTTTTTAAAAGGCGGGCAGCAGAGCTCTGTCAATCTTTAAAATTACAACTCTCCTCTTTGCCGGCTAAAGTGATTTTCAGAGAGCCTGCCACTTGGAGCAGTTCCCTTTGGATCAACCTAGGAGAGAAAGATAACCAACGATTGAAGATGCTTCTTGTCTGTAAAAATAGTCCTGTAGTTGTCGGGACCTCGGTTGTGGGCGTTGTGGAGTATGTGGGTCATTTTCAATCTAGGGTGAGACTAATTACTGATGCTTCCTTGACGATCTCTGTAAGGGCAGTGCGAGGAGAGTTGCAAAATCGCCATCTGCTTGAGCACCTAGATGTGCTTCTCTATTCTCCCTTAGATGAAGAAACGGAAAGAACATTGCAGAAGCTAAAACGAACTTTGTCGCAACACTCAGCAGACTTCTATCTAGCCAAAGGGGAATTGAAGGGGAGCAGCACTCCCTTGTGGCGCTCGCGCAGTCTTACTCTTAAGGGGATTGGGTTTAATTGCGATTTTGCCGATGCAGAAGGCCCTGCTAGAGACCTTCGCTCAGGAGAGCGTTACGGATCTTCTACACAAGACCATCCTTTGCGCCTCTTGCAGAAGGGGGATCTTCTTGTCACCACTGGATTAGACGGGATTTTTCCTCCTGGCTTTCAGGTGGCAACCGTCTCTTGTATCAAAACCCTAAAAGAGGGCGCAAGTTCCTACGAAATCGAAGCACTCCCCACAGCAATTAATCTTAACAGCTTGTCACATCTCGTCGTTCTTGCTCCTTGTGAATCTTAGCAGAGAGAGAATTGCAAACTCCGAATCTGCGCTAAAAGGGGATTTTTGGCAGGTGTCCTGGGGTTTTTGGACCCCAAATGAAGTTTTGCAATTCCCTTAGAGATTAAGAATTTCTTGTTTGAGAACGTCTAAAGGTTTTTCGTGCCCAAAGGCATAGGTATAGACCTCTTGCCTTATGGAAGAGAAATCGCGTAGCTCAAAGGTGAAAAACTTGTCAATGATCGAGTAGATTTGCTTATATTCGGAAGGTTTAATCTCGATCCCACAGCGAAAGAGGAAGAGCCCCAAATCTTTTGCGGGATCTCGCTCGTTGGGATTAAGAAAAAACAAAGGCTTATTGAAGGCGAGGAAGTCATAGCCAATAGAGGACATGTCTCCGATGTAGGCATCGACTAAAGAGAGGAGTGGGTAGATGGGAGGAAAGTCTTTAAGAAAAAGCACATTGTCTCTGTCTTGATATTTCAACACGATCTCTTCTGTTTCAAACTCCTCTTGAAGAAGGAGGTTAGGATGTAGCTTTACAATGAGTTGGTGCTCGGAGGGCAAGCGCTCGACGAGCGGCTCTATGGCACCGAAAAAAGAGCTCGAGAGCTCATAGTCTTTCCACGTCGGGGCATACAGAAGGGTTCTCGTGTTAGCTTTCAACTTGATCTCATTTTCGAGGATCTTTTCATAAAAGGCGCGATGGTTTTTAAAGTATTCTAGTCGAAAGTTGCCGGTAATGACGTGCCCTTGCAATGAATCCCAAGCCCCTTTCCTTTGAAAAAATTCGATCATCTGCTTTCCATATACGAGTGCGGCTTTTTCTTTGCGCAGCGCTTCCATATAGAAGATGTTAGCCCCTTTATCGGAGTTGCCGTGGGGGCACCAGACGGTATGGATTTTTTTTTGCAAGAGCGCTTGAGCCAAATAAAACACCTCTTCGAATAGATCCCTTGGAGTGCAGCAGAAAATGAGTTCAAAATGAGAGGCCACCCACTCGGGTAAGACAAGGCTGTCTAAAAGCACAACCTCAAGATTTTCATAATATTTTTGTGCAGCAGAGGCAATGGCAGATTCTGTGACGATGAGGGGGATTTCAAGAAGGCTGCATAGAGGAGCTAGATGGTCCAAATAGGGGATGTGGGATCCGTAGATCAGTCCCGCTGCGCGCTTGTTTTTCGTCATGCAAATGTAAAGCCATTTTACTTTTTCACTTGTAAGGTTATAACAGTGGATTTTTTTTGGGGACGTTTTTTCTCTAGATAAGGGAGAGCAAACCGAGAATAGGCGTCGGGATGTTCATTCATCCTGCGCGTTTGAGAAAGCTGTAGATTCATCCTCTGTGTCAGAGCGGCGAGTTGATCATTTAAAGAGGTGATTTCTATGGAGCGAAGGTCAGTAGAGTGCAAGCTGTGTAGGTGGGCTATTTTATGCGCTGTCTCCAGTCGTAAAGAGCGCAAAGAGCTCAACTTTTCTAGCATAGAAGCGCGCTGCTGGAGAACTTGGGAAAGACTCCCTGCGTCGTGGAGCATAAGAGAGACCTCCTCTTGATGGATATTAGACAAAAGCTCTCGTGTGAGGTAGACTTCTTTTTTTAGATTTTCCACCAATACATCGTGGAAGCGGGATGGGTCTTCTTGGAAAGGGGCGCAATGGTTACTCATAATGATCTCCTTTAGGTGATGGAATAAGAGATGCAAGAAGCGTGCCAATTAGAACTTAAGGGAAATTTTTAGGATTGCATATGAGACTTAGGCAAAAAATGCCTACACAGGGCGGCACAAAACGGCTTTTTGATGTAGAGGCACTCATCCATTGGTTCGCCGAAGAGAAGCGGGAATTTCCGTGGAGAGAGACTCCGTCCCCCTATGCAGTATGGATCTCAGAGGTGATGTTACAGCAGACGCAAGCCTCTGTCGTGCAGAGATATTTTTTGCGCTGGATGGCAAAATTTCCCACTATAAGGGCCCTTGCAGAGGCTCCTTTAGAAGAGGTGATTAAGCAATGGGAAGGGCTGGGATACTATTCTAGAGCGCGTCATATCCATGAGGCAGCTCACTATTTTATGATGTATCATCAGGGTAACATCCCCTCTTCCTATGAGGCGTTGATTAAGGTAAAGGGGCTGGGTCGCTATACCGTCGGGGCGATATTGAGCTTTGCTTTTAAACAGAAAAAGGCAGCTGTCGATGGAAACACCCTCCGAGTGTTAACCCGCTATTTTGCCATTAGGGAGGAAGTGGAGAAAAGACAGGCCCAAGAGAAGATCTGGCGCCTTGCTGAAGAATTATTGCCAGAGGAGAATCCTTGGGAGGTTGTGGAAGGGCTCATTGAGCTTGGAGCTGTTGTCTGCAGAAAAGAGCCCCAGTGCTCCCTCTGTCCACTCCGCTCGAGTTGTCTTGGCTTTCAGCAGGGGATCCAGAGGGAGCTTCCTAGAAAAGGGAAAAGAGTTGCAATCACTTCTTTAAAGCGCTCAGTGTTTGTCATTGTATGTGAAGGAACACTCCTTTTAAAAAAGGGAATAAGGGGCTCGCTCATGGCAGATCTCTACGAATTTCCCTTTGTCGAGGGAGAAAAAAAAGGCTTCCCTTTTGATTTTGTTAAGGAGAAAATACAGCCCCTTTCTGTAGAAGAGCATCACTTTACCCGCTTTAAAGTTACGCTCTATCCAGAATTGTGGAAAGCATTTGAGAGAAAAGAGGTGCCAGGGTACGAGTGGGTCTTGTATGCGGAGATAGGGAAGATCCCTTTCTCTTCGGGGCACAGGAAAATTTTGGGGCAATTAACGCATGCATATTTTACACACTGAGAGCTCTTCTGGTTGGGGAGGGCAAGAGATCCGGATCTTGCGAGAAGCAGAAGGGATGAGACAGCGAGGGCATACCTTCATTTTTGCTGTGCAATCAGGAGGAAAACTCATTGCAAAGGCTCGCGCTGCGGGTTTTATCGTGTATGAAATCCCCTTTAACAAAAGAGCGGCGCTAAAGACTCTTCTTATTCTTTTGCGCGTCATCAAAAAACACTCTGTTGATCTGATCAATACCCATTCTTCCATGGACGCTTGGCTTGGGGGGATCGCAGCACGCCTTGCAGGAAAAAAGGTCATTAGAACGCGCCACCTCTCGACCCCTTCGCGCCCTGGGTTAAATAGCCGCCTTCTCTATAATACCCTGGCTGATTTTGTCGTGACGACTTCCTCTTCTATTATCCCCTCTATTCAGTCTCAGTCGGGGCTGTCGCCTTCTTTGATTCGATGTATTCCTACAGGGGTCGATCCTCAGGCATTTCTCATTAATCCCGAGGAGGTGGAGGTCTTTCGCCTTTCTTTAGGAGTAAAGCAAGGGGAGATTTTGGTGGGCACGGCGTGCTTTGTGCGCTCCTGGAAGGGAATCTTGGATTTGCTTCAAGCGGCGCTTCTTCTTAAAGAAGATAAGAGGATCAAATGGGTTGTTGTAGGAGGAGGTTATGTAGAGGAATACCGCCCCAAGATTGCGGAGCTGGGATTAAGTGGAATTATCACCTTTGTGGGGCATCTAGAAAACCCTTTTGCTGCCATCCGCGCTATGGATGTCTTCACTCTTTTAAGCACAGCGCATGAGGGGATCTCCCAGGCGAGCTTGCAAGCCGCTTTTTTAGAAAGGCCTCTCATTACCACGACAGTAGGGGGACTCCCCGAGGTGTGTTTGGATGGTAAAACGGGAATCGTCGTCCCCCCCTTCTCTCCAGAAAGAATCGCACAAGCTGTCCTTCGCATGGCAGAGGCTCCCCTCCTTCGCCATTGTTGGGGAAAAAATGCAAAAGATCTTGTGCTTAAGAAGTTTACGTTCGAAAATACGTTAAGCTCTATGCAAGATGTCTACGATCAATTAAAGAAATAAGTTGATTAAAAATTAAGCTACCTATTTAATTGGGTTAAAGAAAGTAAGTGTTTCTTAAAGGGTCTATGGCCGGCAACAAATCAAAGGATGGTATGTCTATTAAAGAAATCGAAGAGTTTGGTAAAAAACACAGATTCGAGGTGTTTTTTTGTTTGGCGTTCGTTTTAGCCTGCCTCTTTACTTTCGCGATGTGGGGCTCAGGCTGGTCTATTGTAGCTTCTGCTGTAGGAGCTGTCGTGGGAATTCTCTTTTTTGGAAAGGTGGAGTATTTTTCTAAAAAAGGCTTTCAGTTTATTTTTAAACACGAGTCGGGAACGCAGCTCGTGCTTGCCATCGTCTTGCTCGTCTTAACGATCTTTATCCCCCCTCTCTACTTTCTGATCCTAGGGTTGCACGGGGGAAAAAGCCTGCGTCACCTCGCGATCGAAATGCATAACCAAAAGCCTCGCTAACGTTTGCTTAAAATAGCCTTTCTTTGCTCGATAAAGTCGAGCAGAGAGATTTCCCCTTCCTGGAAATTTGATTTGAGTAATGCATAGGCTTCAGGATCGTACATCTGCAGATTTGAAGGTTCCCCTTCCCACCCCGCATTGTGTACAAGCTCCTTCCAAGCTAAAAGTTCTCCTTCGGCAGAGCCCGCTTCCCTTTCAAGAGCTGCAATTCTTATTAAGTTGTAAGCGTAGAGCAGAGTCCCTGATTTGATAAATTTATCTCGCCTTGCCCAAAAATGGGGATCTTTCTCTAGATCCAACTTCAATTGTTTTGCCTCTTCTAAGGCGCTTGTATAATCGCCTTGAGAAATTTTTAGTGTGTTACGCGAAAATCGGCCGTAATAAGAAGAGGTTAAATCATAAGATTTTTTAAGCGCTTCTTTGACATAGAGGTTAGCGATGTTGACATCTCCTAAAATTAAAAAGCGTTGCGCCATCTGACTCTCAAATTGCCCTTGCGAGAGGGTTTGATTTTCTAATTGCTTTAATAGCTCAGGAGCCTCTGCAAGGCCTCTATTCCGAGAATTTTTGATTAAATCAGGCTTGCTGAAATCAAGTTTATTTGAAAATTGGAAAAGACAAAACACACACACTGCAAAAGTAATTAAACAGGAAAACAGAATTTTACTGTGCCCAGAAATCCACTCTGCGCAAAAAGCTCTCACAAAGGCCACCCTTCCCATCTGGAGTGGCTCGTTTTCTCTATTTTTCATAGGTATTCCCCTTTTCTGGCTTTAGGACAAGGATATCAGGCAGCCGGGGGCGTTGTAAATAGATTCTCCAGAAAAAAGAATCAATTATTTTTTTGAATTAAGCTATACTCATGAAGCAGCGCTACGATATAGTTTTCGATCCCCTCTTTTGAAAAAAGGGATTCCCCTAATTTTCTTCCCTGCTCAGCAATTGCTCTGGCCTTGGACTCATGGTTTTTTAGCCAGGAATAGATGATGGATAGATCACTTAAATCTTCTTTTAAAGGGACGTAATGGACATAGGGAATTAAAGCTTTATAATACCATTGAATATTAGGAGAAGCCGGTTTGAGAAGAGTCGAATTGGAAAGGAGGATCCATCGGCAGCGGGAATAGGTGCAAGAGTTTCCATCGATGTCGATGAGGTATTTATAGGCAAAGTGGTCTTTCATAGAAAGGTGGGGGCATAAAGGGCGTGTTTTTTCTAAAACGTATTGAAGTACCTCTGGAGGGGCTTGGCATAAGTTCGTAAATCCCGCATCTAGCCAGTCTGGATGGGCAGAGCTTAAGGCGACAAGTTTTACCCGAGGAAATTGTAGGTAGTTGTCCATCCCATAGATTCCTCCAGTTGTAGATCCCCTCCAAAACACAACATCTCGTTTCTTTTGCCACGGGTAATCTTTTGCATACTGGGAGCAGTGTTTAAGGAGGCTTTTTTGGTGAGACAAAGCCTCAAAGTCTGGCATGAGGATACTGCTTTTAATGGAAGCATTTTTTGCAAATACAAAAAGAGGAACGGGCAGCTCTTCATCAAAAGAGTCGTGCAGAGAAATGAGGAAGTCGACGTCTGGAAGGGATCTTGTTTTTACAAGGGATTGAAAGAACTCCTGTATTGCAAGAAGGCGCGGCTTAGCTTGTGCATCGACAGTGGGGGAGTCAAAAGTAAATGAAACAGTATTTTTGCGGATGCTGATGTAGACAAAGAGAGAAGTTGCTGGAGTTTTTTGCATCACAGCTTTTAGAGCAGATTTTTTGATCCCCTGTTCCTTGAAAGGGGATAAATCCTCATGAATTTGGTCCGACATCCAGTCGGCATGAGAACAAATATTGATCATTACAAATAAAAACAGAAAAATGAGGTATTTCATCCGAGTGCTCCCTTATAAAAATTAGTAAACCCACTAGGGGTGATGACGAGGGTGTCTTCATGGCGCACGCCCCCTTTTCCCGGCACGTAGAGCCCAGGTTCAATCGTTAAGACCATCCCACTTTCTAGCAGCGTGTTTTCCTCTTCTCCTCCCTCTTTAATGCGGGGGAACTCATGGGTTTGTAACCCGATCCCATGGCCTAAGGCATGGATAAAGAGGTGTTCGAGATTTTCTCGTTTAAAAACATCTCTTGCCGCATGGTCGAGTGCCTTGAGGGGAGTTCCCGGTTTACACAGCTCGAGGGCTTTTTTGTGAGCCTGTTTGACGAGGGTGTATAGGGAATTGAGGTAGGGGTCTTTGTGTTTAAAAAATACTACGCGGGTCATGTCAGAGTGGTAGTGGTTAAGGACGACGCCGATGTCGATGAGAACGGCGTCCCCTTCCTTTAGTTTTGTATTTCCAGGTCTGTAATGAGGCATGGCGCCATGAGCTCCAAAGGCGATGATAGGATCGAAACTAAGCTTATCAGCGCCATTTTTCAGAGAGAAGAGCTCAAAGCGTTTGGCCAGCTCTTTCTCTGTTACGCCCACTTTCAAAGATTTTTTTATGTATTCAAACCCTTGCCATGCAAGGGCGGCGCTTTTTTTTAGGGCGGCAATTTCAGAGGCATCTTTTACAAAGCGTAGCGTCTTAAATAGTTCAGCTCGGGGCAGAGGGCGATGCTCTTTAAGTTGTAAAAATCGCGCATAAGAGGTCGCAGTAGGATCAAACAGCAGTTTTTTGAGGTGGTGCGTTTTTAAAAAGGAGGTTAGAGAAAATTTTTCTTCAAGCTGTACGGGAACGGGCGCTTGGAGCTGTGCTGCCCCCACATATCTACCGTCTACAAGAAGCAGCGCTGCTTGGGAAGAGAGCAGGAGCTTTCCAGAGGAGAGTTGCATCCCTGTCAAATAAAATAGATTGAGAGGGTCCTCCACCAGGCAGGCATGGTCCTCTAGGTTTTCTTGTAAAGCTTTAATGCGGCTTTTTTGTGTTAAAATAGCTCTCAAGTATTGCCTCCTTCAATTGAAATAGGGTGAATTTTCCTCGAGGGCAATGGAGGGGATCTGTTGTTTTTAAAAGGGTTTTTAAGATAAAGCCCGCCTCTTCTAGCGTATAGTGTTTCCCTGCCTGCTCAACATAACGACTTAAGTGGAAAGCGATCTGTCTGATCGGGTCGTCTTGAAAAGAGAACTGAGCTATCAGAGTTTCTAAGAGGGACTGCATTTGGGTTGCTTGTAAAAAGGGGGGAATCGAGTCGATGAGAAACGCAGTTTTTCCAATTTCTTGTAGATGGATCCCCGCATTTTGAAGGAGGGGGAGATGATTTTTTAAGAGGGCCGCTTCTGCCAAGGAGAAGGTCACTGTAACGGGGAAAAGTAACCCTTGAGAAATAGGAGGTGTCTCTTGCACGAGCTTTTCAAACGCGATCCTTTTTTCAGCAGCCACGAGATCGATGAAAACAAGGCCCTCTGCTTCTTTTTCAACCACGTGGCAAGGGAGTGTTTTTGCCTCTACGAAAAGATATTTTCCATAGAGGCCTATAAGGGAAAAGGGTTTTTCTAGGGGAAGCTCGATCTGTGTAGCGGTCGTTTCTTTTTTTAAAGAAAAATTCAAGGGAAGCGGTGGAGGGGGAGCTGAGAAAAATGAAGGGGGTAGAGTTTTTGTAAAAGCAGCCCTGTTCCCGAGAGCAGCATTGATGGCTGCGTGGATTACATTCTTAAGTGCTCCTTCATTTTTCAACCTGATCTCTTTTTTTTGAGGGTGTACATTGATATCGATAAGCTCAGGGGAGATAGAGAGGTGTAAAAGGTACAAGGGATATTTCCCCGTATCTAGTCGAGTTCCGTAGGCGTCTTTAATGGCGTAAGAGATGGCGGGACAACTGACAGCACGTCGATTGACAAATAGATACTGTCCGGAGCGATTTTGCCTAGAGTAAATAGGGTTAGAGATGACCCCTTGAAGCAGAAGGTCGTCCCCTTTGAAAAAGAGGTCTTTACAATTGGGCAAAAAATCTGAGGCGAGTAAGCGCTCTCCCCTTTTTTTGAGTAAAGCCAAAAGAGGTTCTTCTCGGTTGGCCGCTGTAGAAAAGATGCGACGCTGTTGTTGTAGGAAGGTGAACCCTATTTCTGGGTGGGCAAGGGCGAGCTGTGTAAGCATCTTTGTGATTTCAGCGCTACTAGTAGCGGGGCTTTTTTGAAATTTTTTCCTCGCAGGGACATTATAAAAAAGGGAACGGATCTCCAGCGTGGTCCCGCGCCCTCTTGCTGCGGGGGTACAAGACACGAGAGCTTCCCCCTCCACTTCTACCAACGTGGCATCTCCCTCTCCTTGAGAGGTGAGTAGAGAGAGCTTAGAAATAGAAGCGATCGATGCGAGGGCTTCTCCTCGAAATCCCAGAGTTGAGAGGGTTAGCAGATCTTCAGGATGGAAAAGTTTCGAGGTGGTATGTCTCTCTAGGCAAAGGAGAGCGTCCTCCTTTGACATTCCCACCCCATCATCGCTGATCTTAATCGATTGGAAGCCGCCAGCGAGGATCTCGATGGTGATATGAGAGGCCTTAGCATCGATTGCATTTTCCACAAGTTCTTTCACGACAGAAGCGGGATTTTCTATCACCTCTCCTGCTGCGATCTGGTTGATCGTCAAAGAAGAGAGGCGCTGGATCTTACTTCCCATAAAAAAACCTAAAGGGTTGCAAAGTCATACTGCCCCAAGTTATACTTCTTCCCAACGTTAAACGTCGATGGAATTTCTCTATGCCAGCAAGTCCTTTTGCAAAAGCTGTTGTGAAAAAATTAGTAGAAAAAGGGCACATCGCTTATTTTGCAGGGGGATGGGTGCGCGATTATTTGATGGACCACCCTTCTGATGATATCGATATTGCCACATCGGCATCCGTCAAAGAGATTCAAGCTCTGTTCCCTAAAACAATCCCCGTAGGTGTTGCCTTTGGCATTGTCATCGTTGTGGAAGGGGGGCATCAATTCGAGGTGGCTACTTTCAGAAAAGACAGTGGCTATGTAGATGGGAGACGGCCCACATCGATAGAAAAAGCAACGCCTCAAGAAGACGCTAAGAGAAGAGATTTTACAATCAATG
>JAHFTN010000083.1 GCA_023269365.1 Chlamydiota bacterium
GGTTGATGAGGGCTTGAAATAGAGCTTCCCTTGTCTGTTCGATGGCTAAGATGGCGGTGAGCCCTGGGGAATACTGCACCTGGTCGCTCTCAAAGAAGGAGGAATACACTCCCCTGTCGTCGAGACCGCCGGCCACAAAGCCAAAGCGCAAGTTGTTGTTAAGCGCTTTGCGGATCGATCCTTTTTCTGTCTCCGCCACCCCTTTTTTTCCATTGAAGGTGATGGGGCGGCAGTTCCCCTCTTTGAGGGAGCACTCTGAAGAGCCCCAGGCGTTATAGATCTCTACGACTCGTTCAAAGTCGGGATCAAAGTCGATAAAGGTGGTCTCTAACCCTTTGGCCATGGTAAGAGAGGGGATCGAGAGGAGATCTTTTGTGGTATGGCTCTTATAAATTTTCTTTAAGGCGTTAGTCTTCATCTCCTTTTTGCGAAGCAGGGGCTTTGCATCTTTGGAGTAGAGAATTTGGCGCAATCCCTCTTCAGGAGTGTCGTTGTACCACTGCATCCCCAAGAAAGTGGTAAAGCGGAAATCTTCATTAAACTCAGCGACCTGTGCAGAGATTGTCTTCCAAGCTTCGTTGGAGGTCTCCTCTACAGATTCAAAAGAAGAGGTCGCAAAAAATTGGGCGTTTTTTTCATCGCGGAAGGTGCGCAGGCACGCCTCGATATTTTCTAGTGCATCGACCTTTTCAGATTCTCCGTGCAGCAGCCCCCAGAAGAGGCTCTTTTCGATCTCGGAAAAACACTTCACAGGTGCTGAAAAGTAAGCATCGTCCGTCTTTAAATTTCTGAGTTTTATTTTATAGACCCCCGGTTCATTGAAATAGAGGTTGGGGACGTTGATGAACCCCGTTTCTGGAACGAAGAGTTTCCAGTTGAGATTTTCACGCAAGTTCTCATAGGAGAGCTCTACTAGTGTTCCTTCGGGCGCGTTATTCGTTAAATTGCCAAAGAGGTCTTCGAAGCGGATGATCACATCGAAACGTTTGTTCTTAGCGACGATGGAAGGAGTGATAATTCGAATAGTATGTAAAACGTTACCGCGGATATCGAGCGTAAATACTTCAGCCTCTTTATAATCCCCTTTGCCTTTTGTGTCGATGTAGAGGTTAAAGGTGCGTCTTCTTTGTACAGTCGTCTGAGAGCGGGTTCCTCTCTTTTTGGAAGTGTCTGGATTTTTCTCCGTCGATCCCATAAAGATCGTCACGACCTCTCCTACCTTCATCTCAGCTGGCAAGGTAAACTCGTAGGAAGGGACAGGGGTATCTTGCTTGGGGAGCTCTTTTGCTTGAAGAACCTTCTTCCCCGACGTCTCTGCCCAAATGACATTTTTCTTGTCTTTGATGTTGACGCTAGGGGTTTCCCAGTCGAGACTCCTCCCTTTGGAGAGAAGATCGAATTTCAGTCGCGTCCCCTTAGGGAGAGTTGTCGCTGTCGTGTAAGAGAATTTCCAGGTGGCAACGTCGCCGGCAAGGGCTACGTTAGGTTCGCAAGAACAGATGGAGCGGCGCATGGGTTCCTCTTAGGTGTAGAGCCGGGATTTTGCCTTAAGGGGGATTTGTTTTTCAAGGTTCTAGAGAGGTCATCTTAATTTTATCCACCGCCCTCTCTGTGGAGCTCAACACTTCAAGGTCGAAGGCGTCGTGATGGATCTTCCATCCCTTCGGGGGGATCGAGCCCGCTTTATGGAAGACGTAGCCTCCAATCGTATCGTATTCGGGGCTTTTAGGGATGTCGACTCCCAACTCCTCTTGGATATCGATGATCGACATTTTGGCATCGACGATCCAACTCCCGTTGGGAAGGGGGGAAAAGAGGGTTTGTTGCCCCACGTCGTACTCATCTCCGATCTCTCCTACCAGCTCTTCCAAGATATCCTCGATGGTGACGACCCCTTCTGTTCCTCCCCACTCATCGACGACGATAGCCATATGGATCTGTTTACTTCTAAATTCTTGAAGAAGTTGAGAGATTTTTTTAGTCTCTGGGGTATAGAGCACAGGTTTTACCAAGGTGGCAATCTGCATTTTGAGTTGTTGAGCAGCCTCTTGATGATGGATATAAAACTGCAACACATCTTTATAGAGAAGGACCCCTATAATATTATCCACACTTTCTTTATAAACGGGAATCCGGCTGTACCCTTCTTTAAGGAATTCTTCAGCAGCCTTTTCCAAGGGGAGGTCTTCTGGCATGCTAAAGAGGTTGATTCTAGGGACCATGACTTCCCTTGCAATCCTCTCCTTGAAGGAGACCACAGACAAGATAAATTTTTGTTCTGTCGCGTCTAGATAGGTCCCGAGCTCCGTTTCTTGCAACAGCTCGTAGACTTTATCTCGAATTTTAAATGTAGGCAAAAGAGCTTTATCGGAGCTGGCTTTAGAGAGGAAGTGGCGCATGATTAGAAAGAAAATAGCGGTAATCGGTAGGCACACAAATAATAGACAAGACCCCAAAGGGAAGAGCAAGCGGAACGCGAGGTGGGGTTTCCTCTGACCCAGTAGACGAAACAGAAAATCGAAGCACAAAGAACTAATGAGGATGATAAGGGCAATCCCGATGAGGTAAGGCCCCTCGTTAAAACAGGATAAAAGAGCCAGAATCACAAAAGCCACTCTCAAGAGGTGCTTTGTAAAACTTAAAGCAAAGAGCAGCCCTTCCCAAGTGTGTTTTCCAAAGAAGAAACGCAAGAGATGGCAAAAGAAAAAAAGAGAGAAAGGTTGCTTGAGGTGCTCTTCTGTCTGTAACTTCCCCTTGCGATGGAGGGCAGTGGACAGAGCTGTCAGGATGCTAGAGCCAAGAAGACAGACAAGAGCGATGTAGAGCATCAGAGTAAACAAACGGCATTACCTCAGTTGAGTTTTAGTGTATTCTACTTGAGATTTTTTACGCAAAGACCCGCTTGCAGTAATTTTTTTAAGCATTTTTTCTCCTCCCTCTTCATTTTTACTCGGTCAGCAGGCTTTATGTCCTCATAGCCTATTAAGTGGAGTAGGCAATGCACAACATAACGAGAGATCTCTTCATAAGGATCGATTTTGTGTTGCTTCGCGTAGAGAAGAGCCGTTTTTGGGCAGATGAAGGCCTCTCCCAGGATGTGATAGGAGAGGGCCTTTCCTACAGGATCCAAAGGGAAAGTAATACAGTCTGTCGAGGAGGGGTCGTTGAAATAAGTATCGTGGAGCTGACGCAGGGCTTTATCTGTAACGAAATGGAAATGGAGCTCATCAGTCTGAATGTGTAACGCCTCTAACAAAAACGAGATCACCCGTTTCAAATGGGGTTTTGAAAGGGGAAGATCCCGTTGGGAATTATAGATGCGTATCACTTAGGCTGTCACAGGAGTTTTAGGAAGGCCTGTCACGCGTGTGTTCTCCCCTTCTTTCCATTTTCCTAGGCGACGTAATACATCGACCCGCTCGAAGCGTTTGAGAACGTTGCGTTTTTTTGCAGATTTATTCGCTTTTCCGTAACTGGCGTGTCTAGACATAGACAGAGTCCTTATATTATTTTATTTTTGAAACAAATGCAAAAGAAGAGAAACTGCCTTCAATCGCATTGGTGTGGGGTTTAAAGCCTTGGGGAAGCAGATCTTGTTTAGCCCCTGTTTTTAGGGCGGGGGGTTTTGGGCGTTTTCTCGAAACGGACCGTCTCTCTGCTTGTTTACTGATGCGAACCATGGGAGTACTCCTCAAAATAATCGATTTAGTCTATCCACTATAAACTAATAGGCTCTAAAAAAACAAGAGTCATTTTATTTTTTTTGCGAAGAGGGGAGCTCTTCTCCGGGGTGAATCACTCCACAGGAGATGAGGAATTTAAAGGCATCTTCTACGGAGACATCGACGGGCCTTGCGATATTCTTGGGAACGAGGAGGACAAACCCCGACATCGGGTGGGGAGCTGTGGGGACGAATACGGCAAGGTCGGTGGGGGGCATCCCCTCTTTCAGGATTTTGGGGGTATCTCCCGTCACAAAGCCCACCGCAAAGGCCTCATTATGGGGAAAGGGAAGGAGGACTGTTTCTTTAAATGTTTTCTTGTCATCGGAAAACACAGCCTTTGTGATGTCATGGCTCAAACGGAAAATTGTGCGCACTAGGGGGATCCTGGAGAAGAGGGTTTCTGGCGTCTTTAAAAAAATCTTTACCAAAAATTTTTGCCCACAAAACCCCAAGAGGAAGATGAAGAGGAGGAGGAAGATAAAAGAGAGGACGCGGCTTAAGAATAACACCAGCGTCGTATGGTGTTCCATGCTTAAACCACGCTGTTTTTCATAGATCATGATGAGCGATTCCATGAGGCCGGCTACTGGAGCTGTGAATAGATTGAACAGCCAATTGGCGATGATGAGGGTGAGTGCGAGGGGCAGCAGAGCAATAAATCCTGTGAAGAAATATTTTTTCATTTTAAAGGCTCCCTGCGGGGGTATTGCCCTCGGGGAGGATCACGCCGCAAGAGATGATGTATTTAAGGGCAGCTTCGGGTTTCATGTCGACCATCACAAGGTCTTTGCGTTTAAACATGAGCAAAAATCCCGTCGTGGGATTAGGTGTAGTAGGTACAAATACAGAAATGAGCTCCTCGCCGATTTCCTGTGAGCACACCGAGGGAGATTCTCTCGCAATGAGCCCCAATGCATACACATCTGCCCTTGGGAAAGGGACCATGACGACTTGCTTAAATGATTTTTTGTCAGTGACAAATAAAGTTTTAATGATGTCTTGCGTTGTCTTGTATACAGTATTGATAATGGGGATGCGATGAAGGATCTTGTCTCCTAGACGCAGCAAGACATTTGTTAAAAATAAACGGGTCAAGATCCCGAGGCCCACGGTGAGAAGAAATAGAAGAGCTAAGATCACAATCTTAGAGCCGTATTTTAATAACTGCTCTGGGGAGAGGAAGAAAAACCCCTCATTGACGATCTGAAGCTTTGATAAGAGTAGCGAGGCCGCTCCCATAAAGGGCTCTGTGAGGAAATTCACCAAAAAAATGACCACAGCCAAGGTGATGACAAGAGGCAGAAGGATGACAAGGCCTGTGATAAAATGTTTTTTCATTTAAGCAAAGCGCTCTTGAGAGGGGGTTTCTTTCACTCTACAGCCTTATGCCCTCATAGTTCAATAATAAAAAAAGAAAACGGCGTCCTTATTTCCTAGGGCGTCGTTTATTGTCAGAGCTTAGAGCCCATTTCGATTCGAGCTGGATCAGATCGACATGGTACAGGTGGACTTGGATCGGGTCTGCAATCTTGTAGATCTTTCCAGAGCGGCGACCTACGAGGGCTTGCCTCTGTTCCTCATAGACAAAATAGTCGTTTTCAAGTTCAGAGATATGTAAAAAGCCCTCCAGTGAGAGCTCTTGGAGCTCAAAAAAGAGGCCAAAGGGTTTAATCTTTGTCACAAGAGCTGGATAATTCCGTGTTGGATCTTCTTGGAAATATTTATTGAGTAGACGTAGTTTTTTAAGTGTCTTAACGCTCATTTCAGCGCGGAAGCTGATCCTCTCTTGATCAGAGCAGTGGCGAGCGATTTTTTCTAAGGAGAGCTCTTTTGGCTCTTCGTCGAATAAAAGCCTTTCAATCACGAGATCAGAATACCTGCGGATCGGGCTTGTAAAGTGGCAGTAGTGCTCGAGGGCAAGGCCGAAGTGCCCCACATTTTCTTGGGAGTACTGAGCAAGGCGCATGCTCCGGATGAAGGCGATTGAGAGTTGCTGCGCGAAGGGGGTTTTTTTTGCTTCCTCGAAGAGGGATTGCAAATCTTGCGAAGTCGCCTTGAGTGGCACCTTGAATCCAAAGAGGCGCGCCATCTTCAAAAATTCTTCAAAATTCTCCTCCTGAGGTTCCTCATGGACGCGGTAGATCAGCTCTTTGCCCCGTTTGTGCAGCTCGAGTGCGACCGTTTCATTGGCCTTGAGCATGAACTCTTCGACGAGCTGATGAGTGATATCGTATTCGATTTTTTTAAAGCCGGTAGGCTCCCCTTTCTCATTGATGACAAGGGAGAGCTCTGCAAGGGAAAAGTCGATACTGCCCCGCTCGTAGCGTTTCTGCTTTAAAAGGCCACAGAGCTCCACCATGAGTTTCAGTGTTTTTGCATGAGGGCTTTTTGTCTTCCCATCTAATACATCTTTAGCTTCGTAGTAGGTGAACCGTTTTTTGCTGTTGATAAAGCCGCGCACTACTTCATGTTTAACGAGAGTACCTTGTTTATCGAATTGCATGAGGACAGAGACGGTGAGCCTTTCTTTGTCGGGCTGCAAGCTGCACAGCTCATTGGAGAGCTCTTCGGGGAGCATCGGGATGCAAGTGCCGGGAAGGTAGGTGGAATTGCCTCTTAAAAAAGCCTCTTTGTCTAAAGCATTTCCGGGAACCACGTAGTGAGCGACGTCGGCGATGTGGACCCCTAGATGGTAGTGTCCTTTGCGATCTTTAGTTAAGGTGAGGGCGTCGTCGAAATCTTTAGCTGTATCGGGATCAATGGTGAAACACTCTTCTTGAGAAAAGTCGCGCCTATTTTTCAACTCTTTTGCGGCGACCTTTTTTCCATATTTTTTTGCCTCATCGATGGCAGCTTTAGGGAAGGTGTTCCTTAAGTCAAACTCTTCAACAGCAGCAAGAGTATCGGTAGCGGCGTTGTCAATTGAGCCCAGGAGGTGGGAAAATTCCCCGACGGGCATCTCTTGCTTAGAGCCCCAGTCTTTGATGTCTAAGATCACCCGATCTCCGATCTTGAGACGACTCTCTTTGGAGGGAAGCACGCGCACGGGTCTAGTGGCACCGAGCAGAGGGACGTAAGCTAAGATTGATTTGTCAGCAGAGACATGGTTGATAATCCCCGCCGCATGTTTTCGAGCGCGCTTGGTCACAGCGATGATTTTGCCTTCGGGTCCTTTTTCTGAGACGACACCTGTATGAAGGACCACTTCGACAACATCTCCATCAACGGCGGTATCTGTGAGGTGTTTGGGAATGAAGATGTCTTGAGGGTTCTCTAGTGGGTGATCGGGGATGACAAAGCCAAATCCCTTGGGATGCATCCGCAGAACGCCGCTTACTACATCTGGCTTCTCTGTTTTAATGGAAAGGGTATCGTTGTGGATCTCAATTTTTCCTTCGGAGATAAGATCTGAGATGACATGGGCACAGGTGTCAATGAGTTGCGAGGGGATGTGAAGGCGGGTGAAGAGCTCCTTTTGGGTCAGGGGTATGTAGCGCCTTCCTCCTAGACATTGCAGCAAGGTTTGAGAGAGATTGCTCAAGAGTTGTTGCTGTTTTGAAGAGAGGGGTAGAGCTATTTTTTTGGGTAAAACTTTACGGGTAGCTGGTTTTTTTTTGGGAGTGAGGGGTATTGTTTTTTTTAAAATTTGTTTTTTTGCCATTCGTGGTTATATAAACCCTCTGGAAGATAAGTGCCCCATCAGGGCTTCTGTGTGT
>JAHFTN010000084.1:0-3842 GCA_023269365.1 Chlamydiota bacterium
CAGATGGCAACTTGCTCTTTCCATCCAAGAGAACTTGAGGTGCGCCCCGAGCCGAGGCAGGGGTCTCCACCGCCGCGGATGTAAAGATTGCCATGGAGCGTCTTTTTTTTGTCAATCTTCCCGTCATATTCCAACACAGTTTCAAATCGGGTCTCGGGGCCCAAGATGTGCAGAGCTGCAGCTGTCGTCACAAGTTTCATGCAAGAGGCAGGAGTCAGGCTTAGCTGCGCATTTTTACTTAAAACTTCTTTGCCCGTAGTGCATTCGACAACAAAAATGCCCACAAGGGCATGGTCTAGTGGACAGGGGTCGGTGGCATAGGCGAGGGAGAAAAAAAGCAGGAGGCTTAGGAATTTTTTTTTCATGCCTTTTAAATGGTAGATCGGTTAAGATTTCTTATTTTTACCAAATAGACACATTATGTTCGAGCCTAACCAAAAAGAATCGATCCCGGAAAGAGAAGAGCGGGTGCTAGCCGGCTGGAAGCGAGCGGGCATCTTTGAGCAGTCGTTAAAACAAAGAGAAAAAGCAGCGCGATTTACCTTTTATGACGGCCCTCCCTTTGCGACCGGTTTGCCCCACTATGGACATTTGCTCGCGGGAACGATTAAAGATGTCGTGCCTCGCTATAAGACGATGAAAGGGTATTATGTCTCTCGCCGCTTCGGATGGGACTGCCATGGACTACCTGTGGAAAATGAGATCGAAAAAACAAAAGAACTCTCAGGGGCTCCTGCGATTGAAGCGTTTGGGATCGGGGCATTCAACGAGGAGTGTCGCTCTATCGTGCTGCGCTACGCGCAAGAGTGGAGGCAGACAGTAGAGAGAACAGGGCGCTGGGTCTCTTTTGAGAACACCTATCATACAATGGATCTTTCCTATATGGAATCGGTCTGGTGGGTGTTTTCTCAGCTGTATGAAAAGGGGCTTGTCTACGAAGGGTTTAAGGTGATGCCCTTTTCTACGAAGCTAGGAACCCCCCTTTCTAATTTTGAGGCCAACCTCAATTATAAAGAGGTCGATGACCCTTCCCTCACAGTAAAAATGGAGCTCGTGGCAGAGCCTGGCGTTTTTCTTCTCGCATGGACGACAACGCCCTGGACGCTGCCTTCCAATCTGGCTGTGATGGTACACAAAGAGATGCGCTATGTAAAAATTCGGGAGCTCTCCTCGGGAGAGCAATACATTTTAGCAGCTTCTCGCTTGGAGCATTATTTCAAAGATCCAAAGGCCTATGAGATCGTTGCAGAGTTTTTGGGCTCTGCCCTAAAAGGAAAGCGGTACCGCCCCCTTTTTCCTTATTTTGAAGGGAGTAAAGGTTTTTTCGTGATTGAAGAAGAATCGGTTGCTTCCGATGAGGGAACAGGGCTTGTCCATTCGGCGCCCGCCTTTGGGGAGGTCGACTTTTTTGCGTGCGCTCGCGAGGGGATTGATCTCGTAAATCCTATCGATCACAATGGGAAATTTACAGAAGAGGTCAGCGACTTTGCAGGGCTCTTCGTCAAAGATGCCGACAAAGAGATTATCAGACGTTTAAAAGGGGAGAACAAGGTGTTTTTGCATACGCAAGTGCGCCACCGTTACCCTTTCTGTTGGCGCTCTGACACACCACTTATCTATAAAGCAGTGAGTACTTGGTTTGTCGCTGTCGAAAAGATCAAAGAGAAAATGCTCTCTGCTAATGAGAGCGTACACTGGGTTCCTGAGCATATCAAATATGGGCGGTTTGGAAAGTGGTTAGAGAATGCAAGAGACTGGGCGATCTCTCGCAACCGCTATTGGGGAACGCCAATTCCTCTATGGCGCAGTGACGATGGGGAGATCCTCGTGATCTCCAGCGTAAAGGAGTTAGAAGAAAAAACGGGGAAAACTCTGAATGATATCCACCGTCATTTTATCGATTCTTTGAGCTTTGAGCACAAGGGCAAGACTTTTCGGCGGATTAGCGAGGTGTTTGACTGCTGGTTTGAATCGGGATCGATGCCCTATGCGCAAGAGCACTTTCCATTTGAAAATAAAGACAAGTTTTCCTCTTGTTTTCCAGCAGATTTCATCGCAGAAGGGCTCGATCAGACGCGCGGCTGGTTTTATACGCTGACTGTTCTCTCTGCCGCTTTATTCGATAGAAGCCCGTTTAAGAACGTGATTGTCAACGGGATCATCTTGGCAGAAAATGGACAGAAGATGTCAAAGCGGCTGAAGAATTACCCCGAGCCGATGAAAGTAGTGAATCAGTATGGCGCTGATGCGGTGCGCCTTTACCTCTTGAGCAGCCCCGCTGTCTATGCGGAGGATTTGCGCTTTTCTGAAAGGGGGGTAGAGCTGACTTTGAGACAAGTTCTCATCCCCTTTTGGAATAGTTATGTATTCCTATCGACCTATGTTACCATCTATGACTGGGAGCCCAAAGAGATCTCTCTTCCCACAGCAGAAGTGGACCGTTGGATCTTGTCTTTATTACAAAAACTGATCTTCGATGTGACAGAGGCGATGGATCAGTATTCTCTAAATCAGGCAGTAGAGCCTTTTACCGCTTTTATCGATCAATTAACGAATTGGTACATCCGCAGGTCGAGATCTCGCTTCTGGGCTGATGAAGCATCGCAAGATAGAGACGAGGCGTTTGCCACTCTTTATACCGTTCTTCTCGCTCTCAGTAAGATTGCAGCCCCTTTTGTTCCTTTCCTCAGCGATGCGATCTATTTGCAGTTAAAAAGTCCACAGGACAGAGCCTCTGTACATCTGTGTGATTTTCCTCTTTTTAATTCTAAGCAAAGAGATGAAGAGCTAGAAACCCAGATGGGTCATGCCCAAGAGGTGGTGAGTTTGGGACACAGCTTGAGAAAAGAGCACAAGTTAAAAGTGAGACAGCCTCTACAAAGGGCCTACCTCATCTCCTCAGACTCTATCACTCTTTCCTCTCTACAAAAGAAAAAACAGCTCATCCAAGATGAGCTCAATGTGAAAGAGATCCTCTTTGAGTCTAAAGAAGAGGCTTTTGTCTCTGTTGTTGCCAAACCCAACTTTCGCACTTTGGGCAAAAAAGTGGGGAAGCAAATGCAAGCGGCACAAGTGGCTATCTCGCAGTTATCCCAAGAAGCCTTAAAACAGCTGCAACAAGGCCATCCTGTCGAAATCCAGATCGACCAAGAAACGCTCTCTTTGACCACAGAAGATGTAGAAGTACATCGCAAAGTCAAAGAGGGGCTTATCGCTGCCACCTCGGGCCTGATCACCATCGCACTAGATACAGAGCTAACAGAACCACTTCTTTTAGAGGGGCTTGCTCGCGAGATGGTAAATAAAATCAATACTCTGCGCAAAGAAGCGGGGTTTCTCATCATCGATCGGATCGTGTTGCACCTCTCTACCACCGATCGGCTTAAAAAAGCTTTCGAGCTCCACCGCGACTACATCATGCATGAGACCCTCATAACAGAAGTGCTATTTTCCTGCGACGAGGGGACGGCATGCGATCTCAACGGAGAGGTAGCTGTTATCTCATTGAGTTTAAGTTCATAGAGGGAATTGCAAAACCCTATTTGAGGTCAAAAAGTGAGTTTTGCAATGTCCTCTTTAGTTTATGGGAAGAGGGAGTCGGTTTCTCTTTCTCCAGTAGATCCAGCCACCCGCAATACACAGGGCACTTAAACTCCACACAATAGAGCGAGGCAGATTCACAAAGGGGTAGGGGGGTTGGTTGGGGACACCGAATCTCGGGCCTGGGGGCCAAAAAATACAGTCGGGAGAGCCGCGCAGGTTAGATTCGGGAACAAATCCAAATTCTCTGCTGTCAGCGCTCATGGCGTGGTTATCTCCTAGCACCAGGTACATTTTTTCTG
>JAHFTN010000084.1:3852-7368 GCA_023269365.1 Chlamydiota bacterium
TCCACATCGAGCGTCCCATCGCTTTTCAAGGGGGGCCCTTTATCTTCAAAAGGCTTATATGAATTCCCCGAAGCTTGCTTATGCGCATGCTCTTGCGATAAAAAACCCTCTAGCGTGGGGTCTTGTCGCTTTAAAAGAGGACCTCCCATCACATAGAGGTCTTGGTCTTTAAAGTAGGCATACCGCGCAGGGACCAGACGCTGATGTTTGACTTGAGGGGAGAAACGGGTGTCCCACTCGATCCCTAAATTGAAGAGGAGTTGGATATGTTCAGGAGTCACGCTGTAGAGGGGATGCGAGAGAGGAAGCTCGCACGTGATCCCTTGCCAGAGCACCTCGTAGGCTTTTCCATAGTAAAACTCGTAACACCCATCGGGAACACCGCTCATACGGGGAGAGAAGTGGCTAGGCTTTGTTCCTTGGCGGAAAGCTTTGCCCTGCTTTACCTCGAAGCGCGCAGTATACATCTGCTGTAAGAGGGTTTCTAGGTGTTTTTGAGTGAGTGGCACAATCGAGGTCTCGATCCCAAGAGAAGGGCGCAATCTTCCCAACTCGTCATAGACCATCTGTGCATTAGTGAGGTTGGGATGGTGGCGCAGCTCTAAATAGAGAACCCCTTCCCCTGGATGTTGGTCACTTAGCGTTTTCACCTGTTCTCTAGTGAGAAGGCGCGCCATGGCGAAATTATCAAATCCCCAGAGATCCCCATAAGTCTCGATGGGGGGCGCATTTTTATCGTGTACTTGCGTCAAGGGCATCATCTCCCCCCGTGCTCGGTAGGAAGAGTTCGCAAAGAGCTTTGCCACAGGCTCATTCATCTGGTAGATGAAGACAGGGGAGTAGACCCCATTTACGGGATGGGGAGGGAGAACGAGTTTCCGATCGAAGTCGATAAAAGGGATATGGTCGATTTGAGTCAACGACCCGATTTGGAGCTCTTTAGAGATATCGTTGCCCGTGGCATCGATTCCAAAAATCTCTCCCCCATAAAAATAGAGGATATCCCCTGGTTTGCCAATCATCCTCTTCACATACTGTTTCTTCCCTGGAAAGAGATAAAAGTAGAGGGTATCGACATCGCGGATATCCATACCTTCTCCTGTGAAGATCACAATTCCGTTGCGCTGCACAAGAGAGGGGTCAAAGTAAAACTCTTTAGGAGTTAGGGGGATATTGATCCCAAAGGTCGTTTTAGACACGGCGAGCCGATCCTGTTCCTTCAAGGTAGGGCGCATCGAGCCAGAAGGGATCTCATAAAATTCAAACCACATCTGACGCACTAAAATCGCTACAACCAGAGCAAAGCCCAAAGCCCAGACGAGCTCCCGCACTTGGTCTAGAGTTGATTTCCTTAAGTGTATAGACCTCAATGACTCTACTCTGTGCGCTAACTCGCTCGCTTTTCCCCTTTGCTTTGCCAAGATCTGCTCTTGTAGAGCCAGCAAGGCGTCTTTGAGGAGAAGAGAAACCTCCTCTGGCAAGGTCTTTTTTCTCTTCAAAAAAAGAAGGTAGGTTTGGCGCAAAATCTGGCGAGATCTTTTTAGCGAATACATTTTCATGTCTTCATCCTTAAAATAGGGAAAGGGGGCAGTCTACGCTCTTTTGGGAATGTAAACAAGAGTAGATATACACAAAAAAACTCAAAAGTTGGGTTTCCCTCAGCGTCGTCTAGCCATTGAATTTGATCCCAGATGGGACCAAATTCAGTGGCTAGACGACGCTGAGGGAAACCCACGTTTGAAGTTAAAAAAACTTGTTTTTTAAAATTAGACTTTAAAGATAGCATGGATGATCCCTTTTTAAAAATCTCTAACAAGAGGAGTTTCTCATATGGGTATTTCATTAATAACTAAAGAGCTTTTATATGCAGAAAATCAAGCTTCGGAAGCTTCAAAATTCATTATTTCTAAAATAAATGACTTTAGAAAATCCCAGTGGAATTCTACAGAGGAGATGAAACGCCTCGTCGATTCAATAAAAGCTGTAACCGGCCCGGTTTTAAAAAATTTAGCGCCTGAATATTCTCAAGAATTAAGCGAGAAATCACGGGAATTTAAAACGAAATTTAAAAAGCATTGCGATGCCTATGCAACGGCCTCTTTCTTAAAAGAAGAACTAGAAAAGGTGATTGTCTTTCTTAAAGAGCCCTCTGCTAAGTGGGTGAAGATGCCTCTTTTTATAAATCACGCTCCTGAAAATATTGAAGAAGTTAAGCAAAGGTTAGGGGCGTTGCCCGATTCCGTTCAGCCACTTCAAGAGCTCTTGAATCTTTTTGATATAGAGATAACAAGTTTTTACAAGGAAATCACTTCAGAAAAGTACTGCAAAGTATTTGCAGATTTAAATCAAATTTCTCTGCCTGAAAAGGGGGCTCCAGATTCCCTTAAAGACCCCCTCATAGGGGAATTTGAGAAAAGAAATGCAGACTGGTACTCTAGTCAAGTTTTGGCTCAGCACTCAAATTTCCAACCTATTCTTGATGAGCAGTTTGAAACGGCTCAGAAAATTTTTGGGGGAGTTCGCGCTCAGGTGGAAATTGCAAAAGAGAAGGATTCTAATTTCCAAGAGATCGCAAAAGAGGCTTTGTCTCAGTATCAGAACTTTGTTCAAACTCTTATAGCCTCCTGTATCCTTATAGACGAATTTAGAAAAATAAAAAATTATTTAAAAGAAAGAGAGTCGACTTATTTGAATTCTCCCCTAGTGCAGGAATATTGTTCCCAACACTCTGTTCAAATTGCTTGCATAAAAAATGAAAATCAAACGCGGATAAAGAACTTGGAATTCAAAGAAGAAGAGTTATTAAAAGCAAAAGAAAGATTATTAAATACACTGACTGATCCCAAACATGTGCGTGCGATGAACCGCATTTTAACGATAGCCTCAAAGGGGAGCTTAAACGTAGGAAATCGGGCAAGCATTTTTGTTTTAAGCGTTTTGGGATATGGGGTAAATCCTGTAGAAAGTGAAGTTAAAAAACCCTGTGCTGCAAAGAAAAATGAGAAAGTTTCTCTAGTAGAAACTCCTGAAAGAGGTCTATTAGGTTCGCTTTTTAATGCGTTTGGTTGGTAAAACTGGACTAGAGAGTGTCCCGTAAAGATTGTTGCGTCGCTTTTCGCGATTATGGATCGAAAATCGACAGAAGAATCTTTACGGGACACTCCCTAGTCAGCCGCGCCAAGTACAGCTTCGCGTTTGCCCTCGCCAGCTGACAGAGAGATGGCATCGGGCTCTGCATTTTGCTAAAAAAAATGCAGGGCATAAATTCCACGTTTCAGGCCGAACGCAGTATATTATATGTTCAAAAGAGGCGTTTTCTTCTCATAGTGAAATGGGATTTTAAGTTGTTTAAGGGCAGCGTGTTACAGGCTGTAGAAAATGCGCTGACTGCTTACTATCAGCAACTTAGGTGCGTTTTTAAAAGGAGTCGCCTGCCTGTTTTTTGAAGATTTTAGCCTTGGCTTTTTCTTGTGGAAGTCTTGTTCATAACTTAAGCGGGGTTCCACGTAAACACCT
>JAHFTN010000085.1 GCA_023269365.1 Chlamydiota bacterium
CGCAAAAACCCCCTATATTTCCCATCTATTGGGGGTGGCATACAATGTGATGAGTTTGGGAGGGGTGCGCGATCCAAACGTGATTGTAGCGGCCCTGCTACACGATGTGGTTGAAGACACCTCTACGAGTTTGAGCGAGGTGCAAGAGAAATTTGGAGACCAGGTGGCAAGCCTTGTCAAAGAGGTCACCGATGACAAATCCCTTCCCTCCGAGGCAAGAAAGCAGCACCAAATCGAGTCTGCAGCCGACACATCGATAGGAGCTGCGCAAATTAAATTAGCCGATTCTCTCTACAACTTGCACGATCTATCCGCAGGGACCCCCTTAGGGTGGTCACAGGCGCGTGTAGATCAGTATTACGCATGGACCCAAGCCAAAGTAGACCGATTACCCAAAGTCGATGGGGAGTTGTACCTTGCCGTCAAAGCAGAGATCAGCGCCCATCAGTAGACCTCTTGCACAACCCCCTTTGTCTGAAAAAATCGGAGATTTTGACGCAGATTTTTAGAAATTGCTTGCAATTTCGGATCACGCGAATGAGTCGACTTGGATAAAGTCGGCGAATGAGTGTGATAAAAATTTGCGGCAAAAGAACGATTTTAGCAGGCAAAGGGGGTTGTGCAAGAGGTCTAGTAAAAAAGGGGGAAGGCAATAAGCCGGATTCTGTCGTTGAGCAATCATTCCTCTAGGGGAGCTGTCGCCAGATCCCTCGAGCGTTATTGCAAAGGACGTGGGCGGAGAGCCTTTGTTGTCCTATGCTTCTTGCTTCAGATAGGGTTTATAACACCTTACATTTCTATAAGTGTGGTTAGCTCTTAAAGCCAACAGTTTTCAGCCTGTCTGGGGTTTGATCCCCAGCGGAATATTTTCTGTTACACTTTCCGTAGTCTTACGACCCCCAGTCTTTCACTGGTATCTTCTCCTGCGAAGTCCAGACTTTCCTCTCCTGCAAGGGTCTCTTGCAGCAGCGATTGCTTGGCCTTCCCCCAAAACTTGAGAATTTATTCTCTTAAAAGTTTGCTGTGGCGCGTCGTCGTCGTCGCTTAGGCACTGTGGCGGCTCCTTCTGGAACTTCATTCTCTTGCCAGTAATGGATGCGAGAGCAGTGTTCACAGAACACGAGATTTTCCCCTTTGCGCACCAAATTCTCATGCTGCGCTGTGAGGACGATGTGACATCCACTGCAGGTGCGATTTTCTACAGGGACAACGACTCGATCTTTTTTGTTGCGCAAAAGTCTTTCGTAGATGTGGAGCGTCTCAGGGTGAGCTTTTTTTGCGTGCGCATCTCGCTCGATTTTCAGTTGAGAGCCCTCTTCGTTGATGAGTTTGATGCTAGAGCGGATCTCATTTTCCACTTGCAAACTGCCCTCTTCTGAGCTTTTTAGACTGTCTCTAATTTTTGTGAGCATCTCTTCTTCAGCAACCCGCTTGTCTACTAGGTCAGAGACTTTCTGCTCAAGGGCGATCTTTTCTCTTTCCGCTTGCGTCATCTCTTGAGTTAACGCATTAAACTCGTCAGCTTTTTTAATGTTGATTTGCTGCCCTTCGAGTTTTTTAACTTTAGCACCGACTTCTTGGATCTTGCTCTCTAGAGTTTGAATGTTTTTGCCAAGCCCTTCGATCTCCGCTTCTTTCTCTTGTGTTTGCGCATGGAGCTCTTTGCGCAAATCCTCGATCTGTTGCAACTCTTTTTGCCTCTCTTTCTTTACGCGCACAAGACGGATCATCTTCATATCGAGTTCTTGAATGACTAAGATCTCTTTGAGCTCTTCTAGCATGGGACTCTCACTTGGTATAGTACCTTTAAAGCGGACAGAGTAGCCTTTGAGAGGAATATCTCTCAAGTAAAAATGTTTTTTTATTTTGAGGGGGCCCTTGCGGCTTTCGTAGAATTGTGGCAAAGTCGGAGTTTTGAGAGGGAAGAGAATGTCTTTATTGGAGCGGTACTACAAACAGGTCCCTGAAGGAAATAGAACGAAAGCCGCGATTGCCTTTATGGCAGGGCTGGACCATATCGACTCTCAATATCCTCTCATCGCACAGAAGATTTTACAAGAGCTTAAGGATCAAAGAGATAACCTAAAGCTGATCGCTTCAGAGAACTATTCTTCTTTTGCCGTACAGCTCGCCATGGGAAACTGGCTGACAGACAAATATGCAGAAGGGGTCCCTTTTCGAAGGTTTTATGCCGGTTGTGACAATGTCGATGCGATCGAATCTGCAGCTGTAGAAGAGGCAAAAAAATTGTTTGGCTGCGATCACGCCTATGTGCAGCCCCACTCTGGGGCAGATGCCAACCTCGTAGCATTTTGGGCGTTACTGACGTACCGAGTACAGAATAAAGAGGTGGAAAGACTTGGTAAGAAGACAATCGATGAGCTCTCTCCCGAAGAATATGAAGCGGTAAGGCAGCTTCTTGTCAACCAGAAGGTGATGGGGATGTCTTTGAATTCGGGAGGGCACCTTACCCACGGCTACCGCCATAATATCTCTTCGAAAATGATGAGATCTGTCCCTTATGATGTGAATAAAGAGACGGGTCTTCTCGATTACGCCCAACTTCAAGATCTAGTCAGTAGAGAGAAGCCGATGATTTTAGTTGCAGGCTATTCCGCCTACCCGCGCCTTATTAACTTTGCGAAGATGAGAGAGATTGCAGAAAGCGTGGGGGCCCTATTTATGGTGGATATGGCCCATTTTGCAGGCCTTGTCGCAGGGAAGGTCATGACAGGGGACTACGACCCGATTCCCCATGCGCATATCGTGACGACGACGACTCACAAAACCCTGCGAGGCCCAAGAGGCGGCATGGTCCTTTGTTGCAAAGAGCTCAAAGAAGCAGTAGATAAGGGATGCCCGATGGTCCTTGGAGGCCCCCTTCCTCACGTGATGGCAGCCAAAGCGATCGCTTTCAAAGAGGCTAATTCCCCCTCCTTTTCCGCTTATGCCCATCAGATCGTGGTCAATGCCAAAACCCTTGCTGCCCACCTCATCCACCAAGGGGTGCAGCTGACGACGGGAGGGACAGATAACCACTTGATGGTCTTCGATGTGACCTCCGCCTTCCATCTCACGGGGCGTCAGGCAGAACTTGCCTTAAGGGAAGCGGGCATGACAGTAAACCGCAACAGTTTGCCCTTTGATCAAAATGGCCCTTGGTATACCTCGGGCATCCGAGTGGGCACTCCTGCGCTCACGACGCTGGGGATGAGAGAGACGCAAATGAAAGAGATCGCCGAAATCATCGTGCACCTGCTGCGCCATACAACGGGCGAAAAAGAAAATCGCTCGAAGGTCAAGATCGATCCTGAAGCGCTGTTATTATGCCAGCGGCAAGTGAAAACACTTTTAAAGGCATTTCCCCTTTACCCAGAACTAATTATTTGAGGTTAATTATGAAGAACGAAGATCCATCGGAGAAGAAAACTGTGTTGAGTATGCTCGAAGATAAAATCGATGAGAGCCTTTTAAAGTCGCGCCGCCTCTTTCTATCCGATGCTGTGCATAGCGAGAGCGCGCGCGAGGTGATCCGTAAGCTGTGGTATCTAGAAGCGACAGACCCGGGAAAACCGATCCTCTTTGTGATCAACTCTCCTGGCGGCTCTGTCGACTCGGGCTTTGCGATCTGGGACCAGATTAAGATGATCTCCTCTCCTGTCACCACCCTCATTACAGGTCTTGCTGCTTCCATGGGATCGATCCTCAGCCTCAGCGCTGCGCCCAAACGGCGCTTTGCTACAAAGAATGCGCGCATTATGATCCACCAGCCCTCTGTCAATGCGATCATCCGCGGACAGGCCACCGACCTAGAAATTCAGGCCAAAGAGATCCTCAAAACGCGCCAAGCCCTTGTAGAGCTCTATGTCACTGCCACGGGGAAGGATGCAAAAACAATCGATCGCGCCATCGATAGAGACACCTGGATGAGCGCTTCAGAAGCCCTCGAATTTGGGCTTCTCGACAAAATCGTCAGCTCCTACAAAGAGTTAGGTTAAATGCTCCCTTTCCTCAAGTGCCATGGGGCGGGCAATGATTTTGTCCTCATCGATGGAACAAAGACGCTCCTGCCAGACGACCTCTCTGCATTTGCACGGGTTGCGTGCGACCGCAGAAAAGGGGTTGGAGCAGACGGGCTCCTCGTGCTTCTCGATTCACGAGTTGCCGACTTTAAGATGCGTATTTTCAATGCCGACGGCACTGAACCTGCGATGTGTGGCAATGGGGCCTATTGCCTAGCTAGCTACATCGATGAGAGAAAGGGGGGATTTGAGACGTTGACGCTAGAGACGCAACACCGCGTGCTTTCTTTTAAAAAAATTGCAGGCAAAATTGCATTAAATCTGGGCGCTCCTGCTGTACTGCATTGGGATTTACAACTCGAGGGACACCCCCCTTGTTTCGTTGTAAATACCGGAGTTCCCCATGCCGTGGTATGGACAGAGGAGTTAAACCACTCCCAGCTCATGACCCAAGCTTCCGCATTGCGCTCCCATCCCCACTTTGCCCCCCACGGCGTCAATGTCACCTTTGCTATGCTAACCTCTCCTGGCATCCTCGCTATGCGCACCTACGAGCGGGGCGTTGAAGCAGAAACCCTCGCCTGTGGCACGGGAGCTGCAGCGAGCGCCTTTGTCGCGCAAGAGCTTCACCAGCGTCCCTTTACCGTGTGCACACGCACTTCTTTTGAGAAAAAAGAGTACGCCCCTGCGTACTCTTTTCATTTTCCCAAGACGGCAGAGGGGATTACTGAGATTGAAATGGTGGGGTCTGCCCACTTTATCTTTGAAGGGATTTTACATAAAAAAGAGGGGAAAGAGGTAGATTTTTTTTCTGCATAGGGCTATGTTGATTACGTAAAAAATAATTGACAAAGAGGAAAAATGGACAGTATTTCTACAGACAGTTCCTTGTTGCTTTACCAGACAGAAGATGGGCAGACCAGGATTGAAGTGCGCCTTCAAGATGAGAGCGTCTGGCTAAACCAAGCGCAGCTGTGTGAATTATTCGATAAAGACCGAAGAACGATTTCCGAACACATACAACACATATTTACAGAGAAGGAATTAGAAGAAAATTCAGTATGCCGGAAATTCCGGCATACTGCCGCAGATGGTGACCTTGTCCCCAATTTAGGTCCACTAAGGTATCCTTCAGTCGGTCTGAAATCAGGTCGTTTTCCTTTCGATTTTTGAACGAGTTTGAAAAGAAGAATTTGATCTTAGACTTTTTTCTTTTCCAGATCTTTTTTCTGAAAAAAAATTCTTTAGTCCGAATTTACAGAAACGATGCCACGTTACCTAATTTTGCCCTTCTAGGCGACAACTTTTTTTTATACTTCGTTGCACTTCACGATTGAATGGGTCCTTATTAAATACACAACTTATTCATTTTAAACTTGTTATAAAAAGAGCCCCTTCTTTTGTTACGAATTCTTTCCAGAGTCTTCCCCTGCTCATTGGACTTGAAGGAATTTTAATGCTAGAATGATGGCCAAGCATAAAAAAAAGGAGGGGGGATGGCAATGATGAGAGGATTGCGTACATCGAGCCGGTATGCACCTGGGGCTTTCACGTTTGGTTTCCAAACTAGAAGGTGGGTCACAACTCAACAAAAAGAAGATCTACGCTATTACCAACTCATTAGCGTCGCCGGGTGCAAAAAAACCTCTCTGAGTTGACCCCCAAACAGCAAGAGTTCATCTCCGTTGCAGAACTCTACTGCTTTCAGTATAGATTCGCAAAACAACCTGTTAGAAGACAGACACTGGAGAATGTGTTTCCGCTTTTAAGAGGCCCTCTGTTATCTCGAATCGATGGGGTCTGTGATGAGAGCATATTTAATACTGGGATTTATGCCATTCAAAATGGAGCTCCTAGGGATCCAATCGAATACCATTTTGATCGAGGAGGAGATTCTTCCCTCTTTCGAGGGACAACAGTAACACAAAGCGAGGCCATCACACACCAAGAAGGAGGGTTAATCCGCTATCATGCTATCTCTTTTTTTGGGGTAAGTGTGCTCGACCTAAATCAAGCATTTTCTGACTATCCCACTCTATGTGAAGAGTTATTTGGCAGGAAACACATCCAACTTTTCTTAGAAGAAGCAGAAACTGTAGTGCCAAGGCCTATTCCCCCAGAAAACATCCGAGAAATCGTGCGTACTAGTAGGGGCACAAACCCTTGTAGAAATAGAAACTTTCTCAAGTCTAAAATAAATACAATTAATCTTTCTTGGAAAGATCTCTTCCTGTCTCTATACAACCACAATTGTCTAAATGGAGGTGAAACATGATCCGTTTACTTACAAACAGGTTCTTTCGCAGTGTCTTTCAGCCCGGTCTAAGGCTGTGTTCAACTACAGGAAAGGGGCCTTCTCTGAAAAAGGTTTCTTCTATTGCGTTATCGCGATTGATCCCTGAAGCCAATGACTACGCTGTGAGGACATTACCCCCAGAGTTTAGACAACTCGTAAGAAAGGGTCTCAAGGAAGCTCATAATAAAAATTTTCAATCTGCGTTGAGTCTCTTACAACGTGCAATAACATGCTTACCTAACATGCCTGCCAATGAAGAACAGCGTGATGCCGTCGAGTTCTACATTAATGAGATCAAGAGCAAGATGCGATTTCTAGACAATGTTGAAAATGTTAAAAAACTGACACCAAAAAATCAGTTCGTAAAAGAAGTTTATGGTGAAGTCTCTTCTGGCAATTTATTTCCGCGCAGGGAAAAGGGCCGCGTTCATGCCTACGCCGTTGTATACAAAAGTTTTGCGTTAAAGCGTCGCGCACTTGGGAAAATAGAAAAAATAAAGTAACTACTCAGCTACCCCCTCTCATAGGAGAACCGGGCACGCAAACGTTCATAAAAGAATACGAGTGCCATGAGGTTTGTTTTTAAAAACATGTAAATAACTAGTTTTTTATAAGCAGGTTACAGCTCTTTGCAGACAGGCCACCGACCTAGAAATTCAGGCCAAAGAGATCCTCAAAACGCGTCAAGCCCTTGTAGAGCTCTATGTCACTGCCACGGGAAAAGATGCAAAAACAATCGATCGCGCGATCGACAGAGACACCTGGATGAGCGCTGCAGAAGCCCTCGAATTTGGGCTTCTCGACAAAATCGTCAGCTCCTACAAAGAGTTAGGTTAAAGAGGGAATTGCAAAACTAAGAAAAAGAGTAACTACTCAGCTACCCCTACTAAGAGAAGGGGATCGGGCAAGGTAACGGGCACGGTAACGTTCACGAAAGAAAAATCTGAGCCAGTTTTCCCAAATGCCCCAAGCCAATAAAATTTTT
>JAHFTN010000086.1 GCA_023269365.1 Chlamydiota bacterium
CCCACCGCCTCCGCCTCCATTTGTCCTCTGAAATGTATTTGCGACGCCACCTTGAGCTATGTTGTTAGAGAATGTGATCCCTTGGATTTGAACTGTGGAGAATTCGTTGACAAATAAAGCGGCTCCAGCACCTAGGCCTCCACCACCTCCAAGCATTCCTCCATTTCCTCCTTGTGCCATACAAGAATCAATGACCATATTGGAAAGCGTGATGTTTCCACTGATGACGGAAAACGCCGGATAAGTCGCACTTCCACTAATTGTCACAGTTGTTGCCGTCCCATTCGCATTAAAATTATAGCTCCCCCCAGTGATCCCCTCAAAGCCTATGGGATAGAGGTTGTTGCCTAAATTAACCCCTGTTACACCAAAGACAACGTCTCCTCCTCCTGCTTGATTGGCTTGATAAATCGCCGTACTCAATGTCCCTGGGGAGCCGGTTGCCCCTGTATCATGGGAATTGGTGACACTATACGTCGCAGAAGTGAGCTCAGAATAGCAACACAAGGAAAGAATGAGCGATCCCCCTCGTACGAGAGAAGGGACAGCTGTATTCTTAACCCTAAAAACGGCAGTTTTTAGGGTTAAGGTGGATCGGGATGTTCGCATGTAAAAAAACCGATTTAAGCTTTTTATAATCGACGAGGCTGACTGGTCCAGATATAAATAAAAAATAAAAAATAAACAACCACAGTCTATTTTGAACTGGACTTGTATCCATTGGGGGACGGCAAGTGTGCGAGATCAAGCCAGGAGGCTTTAGAAGCGAAATTGCCTCCCTCAATGGATACAAGTCCAGTTAAAGGAAAGCTCCCCCTGCCTGCCAGCTCTCCGAGAGGACTAACCCTGCTGAGGGGCGGGGCTATCGGAAATGGTGGGAGGGGTGCGATCTGAAAGGGTCTCAGAAGGCGGAGGGGGTGGGGTTTTGCGCTGAAGATCCAGATCCATTTGGAGGCGCTGTTTCTTCTTCTCTGCGCTGAACGTGTTGTTCATAATCTCAACAACATCCTCTCGATTAAGCGACTCAAACTCCATGAGCATCTCTGTCATGAGTTCAACTTGGGGTTTATGTGCCTCGACGATCTCTTTGGCTTTGTGCAGAGCGGCATCGAGAAGCGAACGCACTTCTTTGTCTATCACTTCAGCTGTCGCCTCTGAGTAATTCTTTGCCTGCAAGCCCTGCCCGCCCAGATACTGCCCTGCCTCAGAACGCTCGTCATAAGACACGGCGCCGAGCTTGTCTGTCATCCCCCACTCGCAGATCATGCTGCGCACAAGACGGGTCGCTTGAGTGATATCCATCTGAGCTCCAGAGGAGATGTCCCCTACAAAAACCTCTTCTGCAACGCGCCCTCCCATGAGGACTGCCAACTGATCTAGTAGCTCGTTTTTCCAGTAACTGAGCCGATTTTTCTTGGGCATGAAATGGGTTGCCCCAAGAGAAAGACCTCGAGGGATGATGGTGACCTTTTCGACAGGGTCTGAGTATTTTACGCAAAGGGCAACAACGGCATGGCCCGATTCGTGGTAGGCTGTCGTCTTCTTCTCATTCTGGTCGAGTTCTAAGCTGCGTCTCTCTTTTCCATAGCGTACCTTTTCACACGCCTCTGCCGCATCGGTCCCTGTCACTGCAGAGCGCCCTCTTCTTGCTGCGAGAAGCGCTGCTTCATTGAGCACGCTCATCAGATCTGCTCCAGAAGCCCCAGGGGTGTTGCGAGCGATGTTCATCAGATCGACAGACGCATCTAGCTTGATTTTTCTGGCATGGACCTTTAAAATTTCAAACCGCCCCTTCACATCGGGCAAGTCGATGACAATACGGCGATCAAAACGACCCGGACGCAAGAGAGCTTTATCGAGAACATCGGGGCGGTTAGTGGCAGCGACCAAGATAACCCCTTCGTTAGTGTCAAACCCATCCATTTCTACAAGGAGCTGGTTGAGGGTCTGCTCCCGTTCGTCATGTCCCCCTCCGATCCCCGAGCCGCGATGGCGTCCAACGGCGTCGATCTCATCGATGAAGATGATGCAAGGAGCTTGCTTTTTAGCTTGGTCAAAGAGATCTCGAATACGAGACGCCCCCACACCTACAAACATCTCGACAAAGTCAGAGCCGGAGATAAAGAAAAAGGGGCGCTCAGCTTCTCCTGCAATTGCCTTGGCAATCAGCGTCTTTCCCGTTCCGGGAGCTCCTACCATCAAAACTCCTTTGGGGATGTGGGCGCCGAGCGCGGTAAATTTAGAGGGGTCTTTTAAGAAATCAACAATCTCTTGAAGCTCTTCTTTTGCCTCGTCGCAGCCCGCCACATCTTTGAAGGTGACACTATTGCGGTCTTTTGTAAGCATCTTCGCAGGGGATTTTCCAAAATTCATCGCCCCACCCCCCGCTCCCTTCATTTGGCGAGAGAACACGAAGTAGAGGAGCATCACAACTAAGATGACGGGAAGGAAGGTAAACAAGTAGCCCAAATAATTCGGTGAGGGCTCTTCACTCTTAAAAGTCTTTTCGAGCACCGCGTTGCGGGGCTGATCGGGCGCTTTAAATACAGCCATCTTATTCGAAGCAAAATTGGTCCACTCCTGTTGAGCCTGGGTAAACCAGTGTCCAAAAGCTTCTGGATCCTGCTTTTCTAAGGCGCGTGTCGAGAGCTCTTGGTTATTAAAAAACCAGGTCACATTGGCAACAGATTGTCTTGCTTTATCTAACTGAACCTCATTCTTTTCCAACTCTTCTGCCACATATGCAGATTGTTCCAATTGCGCCTTATAGGCGCGCACGCTGCGAAGCTGGGTGAGGCGCATGTTATTCTGCTCAGAATTGAGCTCAGCGATCACGCCATTCATCTGCACTAAAGAACTACGGTAGGAGGCGAGCTGCTCTTCTAAGCTCTTATCCCCATTTAAAACGGCAGAAACTTCTGTATCTAAAGCTTTTAGCTGCTCTTTTGTGGTTTCTACTCCGACCCCCAGCGCGGGAGAGCGAAATCGTTCGATGAGGGTCAATAGATCTCTACCAAAAGAGGTCACGCTCGCGGAAGTGGGATTTTGAGATACGCTGACAAAGAGTTTTTCTAGGTCTGCAAGGCTCGTGATTTCCCGATCCGCCGGGCTCTTAATGCTAATCGAATTCTCTTCTGTCGCCGTGTTATAGATGGGGTCTACGACGAGAAATCCCCCCTTGGGAACCGGCTGACCGCTTAGAAATAAGAAAAGCTGGGCTGCCTCTTTAACTGTCTGACGTGAAATGACAAGCGCCTGATCTAGGTCTTTTTTTTGTTCAGTGAGCTCATGGTTGCGGTTCAATAATTCCAAGTAGCGGAAGCGCGTTTTTGCCTCTTCCCCCAGCTTATCTTTAAACTTCCCGCTAAAAGAGACTAAATTGTCATTCAGGGCGATCTTGCGGTTATCTTCCTTCTGAATCAAATCGAGGTTCACTAGATGTTCGAGCTGATGACTAAAGGAGACTTTAGCCGTTTTCTCTTGGGATAGATTTTGGATCGTCAAAATCCCCAATACAACTGCCAACATCAAAATAAAAAAACCGCCGGGAAATCCCCGTTTAGTAGGCTCTGGTTTCATAGTATCAAAACTCTATTAAGGTTATTATTGGGAGAAGACCGCTCCAACGGCAAATTAAAGCATCCGCCTTTAATAAAAGCAAACGATATTTCCCTGCACGAGTCCTCTCCAATCACTTCACTCAGTTTTCTTATCCTAACAAATAAAAAATAATTTGTCTTTAGTTTTTATTTGATTTGTTTATTAAACTAACCAATCTGTTTTTAGTTTCAAATGTGAAATAACCAGAGCAAAATTTCTTTCTCTCCTTATTTTCTCTTAAAACAGCTTGCACCACCCCTTCTAGGGCCGAATAAGAAAATACCACCCCCCTCGACCTAGCCCATTCTCTGAATAAACACCTCAACTGCAAAGAAGGCAGAGGCAGATAGGGATTTAAATCCAACACCCCCTCCTCTGTAATCCGCTCGAGCAGTGGTTGATTGAGAAGCTCGAAATATCCCTTTAGCTCCTGCGCCTCTTTGCCCAGACGGCAGAGATTTGAAGAGATCCCCTTCCCAAAGGACTCCTCTAGAAAGGGGAGGAGCTGCTTTCTCATTTTACCTCGTAAAAATGTCCCCTCCTCATTAGTGGGATCGGAAATAAAAGGGAGGGCATTTTTCGCAAGCCACTCTAAAATAGTCGTTTTGGGAAAAGGGAGTAGAGGGCGCCATAGGGTCATCTGAACCAATCGAGTCTCTTGAGAAAGACCCGACAGGGCAGGAAGAGAGGCTCCTTCAAAAATTCGTTTGAGTACGGTCTCCGCCTGGTCGTCCGCATGATGCCCCAAAAGAAGCGCTTGCGCTCCTATTTCCTCATAGATTTTGGAAAAAAAGGCGAGACGGTGCCAACGTGCCTGCTCTTCGAGATTAGATGGAGAAAAATCATGCATAGTCAATGACTTAACATGCATTACAAGCCCCAGACATTGAGCTTCTTGTAAAAGAAGGGCCGCCTCTTTTTTGCTCTCTTGCCGCCATCCATGGTCTACATGGGCAAGGTGCAGCTCGAGTGGGGTCTGATGGCGAAGGGAGAGGAGCAGATGTAAAAGGGCCTTAGAGTCGGGCCCGCCCGAATAGCCAAGGAGTAGAGGGCTCCCCGAGAGTTTCTTTGACTCAAGAAATTTCCTCACCCCTTCTAATAACAAATCTTTCATTCCCTTATGTTCCCCTTTTCCTAAACCTTGCAATCCCTTATTATACCTAAGAGTTTATCTGGATAAGGAATTTTTAAAATGCCTATTTTATGGCGCTATTTATTGCGTAGTTACTTGCAAACCTTTGCTCTTTCCGTTGGCGCCTTTATTAGCGTTCTTATCGTCTTACGCTTTCAAGAAATTGCCAAATTTGCGACCTCGGGCGCCTCTTTTTTCAAGGTGCTGCTCTTTGCCCTTTTGCAAATCCCCTACATCCTCCCTCTCGCAGTGCCCATATCTTGCTTGATTGCCACCTTGCTCCTCTTTCAGAGGTTAAGTGGGACCCATGAGCTCACAGCTCTGCGCACAGCGGGAGTCGGCTTAAAAACTCTCGCAACGCCCCTGCTATTTGCGGGCTTTTTGCTCACTTTGATCAACTTCACCATCGCCTCAGAGCTCTCCCCTCGCTGTAGATCTGCAACCAAACAGCTCGTCTTTGAAATGGCTACGAGCAATCCCCTTTTCCTCCTGCAAAAAGATAGCTTGGTCAAATTCAAAAGTGCCTATTACGATATCGGCAAACTCAAAGACAACACCCACGCCCAAGATGTGCTCTTCGTCGTCAAAAACAGCTCTAGCGGGAGGATGACCGCCCTTTCTGCTAAAGAGCTCTCGATCCACAAAGACCTGCTTACGGGAAAACATGTCACTTTTATCTCGAGCGTAGATCCTAAAAGAGATCTGCCAGGCTTCGATCACCTCATTATTGAAAATCAAGAAGAGATGCAGACAAAGGCTGTCACTTTGGGACAATTTTTACATACAGTAGATTGGAAGGCAAGCTATGAATATCTTTCTTTGCGCCAACTATTAGCTTCTGGATTAATTAAAACATCTACTTATAGTTTAAGTAAAGGGGCTCAAATTGAACTCTGCAGGCGCCTTTCGATTGGCCTTGCGGCACTGACCTTTACCCTTGTGGGGTTGAGTTTTGGAATCCAGATCAGTCGCAACAGATCTAAAAAAGGACTTGTTGGAGCGATCGGCCTTGCGGCCTTCTTTTTAACCTGTTTCATCTCTGCCAAATCGTTCCACTCCTCTGCAGGAATTGCGGCAGCTATTTTCCTTCTTCCCCACCCGCTCATCGCCCTATTGTCCCTACGCTCTTTAAAACGACTGCTTCGGGGGATAGAATGAAGTTAGGCATGATTTGGGAGCGCTACCTATTTAAAGAAACATTTAAGATGTTCACCCTCTGTTTAGGGTGCTTCTTTTTTCTCTACGCGCTTGTTGACTATTCTTTTCATATGCAAGACTTTATTGTTGGTAAAGAGCTCCAATTCATCCATATCTTAACCTATTATGTCGCCCAATTTGTCAAGCGCTCTGATCTGCTTATCCCTCTAGCGCTTCTCCTCTCCACCCTCAAAGTGCTCTTTGCAATGAATCTCAAAGGAGAGCTCGTTGCCCTTCAAGCCTCTGGCATCTCTGCTAGGCGACTGCTTCGCCCTCTGTTTATCTTGGGAGGCTGTTGCACCCTTTTTAACTTGGCAAGCGTCGAATTTTTTCTCCCCTCCAGCTTGAATCGGCTCGACAAATTCCGCAAAGAGCATTTTAAACACAAACGGGTGCATGACCCAAAAGAGCCGATCCACGTTCTCACCCTCAAAGATAGATCAAAAATCCTCTATCAAGAAGAAGATGCAGAACATCAACTCTATCGCGATGTGTTCTGGGTTCGCTCTGCAGATGACCTATGGCATATGCACAGTTTATCCACTGACTTGCTTAATAAACCTATGGGATATTACGTCGATCACCTACAGAGAAACAAAGAAGGACAGTTTGAAAAAGTGGAGTCGTTTAATCACTACGCATTCACTAAGATCCGTCTAGAAGAGGATTTAACAGGCAAAGGATCGATCCCTCTAGAAAATCGCTCTTTACACGAGCTTGCGCGCATGAGCCTACATAAAGAAACACTTACTGCCTATGAACATCCCCAAGCACAAACCCATCTCTTATTTAAATTGACCATGCCTTTTCTCTCTCTGCTCGTCATCGTAGCGGGGGCCCCTTTCTGCTTCCGCTATAACCGCAACCTCCCCCTCTTTCTCACCTATGCAGGAGCCCTCTTTGGATTTGTCAGTTTTTTTGCTTTCATGGACGCTGCTGTAATCCTAGGAGAGAACCTCACCCTTTCTCCCTATATGGCTATCTTAGTCCCCTTTGCCCTCTGCTCGCTTGGATTTGGGATCTACTACCGTAAAACTTTACAAAGGCAATGCACATGACGATCCTGACGCTCACCCCTGAAATCCCCTCATGGAAATGGCGACAGCTCCTCTTTCTTCACGTGATAGGTGCGCTCCTCTTTTGCAGCCTATTTTTGCCTGTGACAAGACCTTACTGGGAATCTCTAGATGTCGCCTTTTTCAAATGGATTAACTCGAGTTTGA
>JAHFTN010000087.1 GCA_023269365.1 Chlamydiota bacterium
CGTCTCTGTTGTAAGTAAAGCATTTTCCATGATCTTCCCGCGGACGATCGGCACTTCATTTAAAGAGATGGAATACTCATCACTTTCTAAAATCGGAGAGTCGGTACGGACATGGACCCCAGGGAACCGCACGCCGAGGTCTTGATAGAGGGCATGGCGCATTTTAGGGATCATATCTTCGATGAAAGTAGTCCCCTGCTTATCTTTTCGAATCGTCTGGGAGAGGGCTTTCCCTACCTCCAAGATGACAGGAAGGGTGAGGGCATAGTCGCTAGCTCCCCCCTGGATGACGGCATGCCCCTCGACATCTGTTTCCATCGTTCCAGTTCCGGCAGCTCCCCCAGCCTGGGTTCTTGCGGCCGTTTTTTTCGCGTTGTACCATACAGTGACTCCCACCCCCAACATGGCAAGAGAGATGACGATAAAGATGATGGAAGGGAATCCCTTGATAAAGGCCATTAGGAAGATGACTCCCGAGGCGATCATGATTGCTTTAGGTTGGTTGAGAAGCTGAGTCGAGATCTCTTTTCCCAGATTGGTATCTTGTTTTTCAGAAGAGACACGTGTCGTGACGATCCCTGCTGTCAAGGAGATCAGTAGGGAGGGGATTTGTGACACTAAGCCAGCTCCGATAGAAAGAAGGCTATAGGTTTTGGCAGCTTGTAGGGCTGGCATCCCATGCATGGCTACTCCGATAATTAAGCCTCCAATGATGTTGATGACTGCGATGACGATGCTGGCGATGACATCCCCTTTGACGAACTTCATCGCACCGTCCATAGCTCCATAGAGCTGACTCTCTTTTGTCAGAGCTAAACGCAAATTTCTAGCTTGATTTGCATCGATGATACCGCTGCGCATATCGGCATCGATACTCATTTGCTTTCCTGGCATTGCGTCAAGTGTAAAACGGGCTGCCACTTCAGCGACCCTTTCGGCTCCTTTTGTCACGACGATAAACTGGACAATGGTGATGATCAAAAAGATGATCCCCCCCACGACGAAATTGCCTCCTACAACGAAATTTCCGAAGGCAAAGATAATATGTCCCGCGTTGGCGTGGAGAAGAATTTGTCGCGTCGCTGAAATCTCGATCCCTAAACGAAATAGGGTAGTGATCAGCAATAGAGAAGGGAAAATAGATAAGTGGACAGCTTTAGAGATGTAAAGGGCCACCATCAAGATGCCGATCGAGCCAGTGAGGTTAACTGCGATGAGGTTGTCGATGACGGTAGGGGATACGGGGATGATGATCATCATAATAAGCACGATGATGAACAGTGCCAAGACGATATCAGAAGAGGAGTTAATCATTTTCAATGCCCCATCGCTTCCTAGCGACCGGGACATCTTATTTAAGAAATTTCTCATTTAAACAGCTCCACACCTGTTGTCTCCAATGTTTCTAATCCTTCAAGCCAACGCAGAATCTCAGCAACGGCTTGATAGGTCTCCTCAGGGATATACTCGCTGATCTTTCCTTTTTCAAATAAAAGATGCGCGAGCGCCACATTTCTCATGATGGGGATCCCATACTCTTGTGCCTTTCTCATAATCATACTCGCCATGACCCCTCTTCCCATCGTTATAATTTTGGGCGCTGGCTCCACATCGCTGTTGTATTCCACCGCTACTGCGATGTGGGTCGGGTTGGTAATGATCGCTTTTGCTCGCTTGATCGACATGGGCCCTTCCTGGTAGGCGAGCTCCTGGGCGATCTGGCGCCGCTTCCCCTTAATATCGGGGTTTCCTTCCGTATCCTTATATTCCTGTTTTACCGCAAATTTTTCCATCTTCATTTCTTTTGCAAAGTTCTTTTTCTGGAAAATAAGGTCAAAAATAGCAATGGCACAAAAGAAAATCCCTACCCTAATAATGACTTTAATTAAGAAATCAGAAAAGACAAGAGCGCTGCCAAAGACGGGGATTGCAGCTGTTGCGACGATATTGGGGATGCTGTACCACACGACGCTGTAAATTAGAATTAGGGCTCCTGAAATTTTGAAAATTGACTTCAATAGTTCAAAAAATGTCTTCATTTTGAACATATTTTTAATATTCGTTACGGGATTGAGCCGTTTGATATCGGGCTTCATCGCTTCCATGGAGAAGAGGGGGCCTACAACCAAAAAACTCACCAGGACCCCTATGCAAGAGGTCAGAACCAAAATGGGGATGCTCGTATTAAAAATAATTTCCACAGCCTGGATCACAAGAGAGGGGGCAGCAGATTGTACATTGATGTTCGTCCCTGAAAGTTTGAACATCGTGATGATGTAATTGGATAGCGTCTTGAAGAGATACCCAGAAAGCAAGATTGTCGATGCGATAGAGACGATAAATGTAAAGGCAGCGGGAAAGTCTTGCGACTTTGCCACTTGCCCCTTCTTTCTTGCGTCGCGCAGCTTCTTTGGGGTTGCAGCTTCTGTTTTTTCTGCCATAATCCCTTATAAAAGACTCAAAAATGCCATGATACCGAATCCTAAAATGAGAAGCCCTGCAATCCTGTTTACCCAGACCATGATCGGAGCTGTGATCTGCTTGCGAAATAGGGTCACCCCTTCGCTCAAGAGGATCCACCAAAAGCAAGACCCTACAAAGACACCAGAAACAAGGCGCAGCGCTTCACCATGGTCGGGGGAGAGGCCAAGGCCTGCAAAGATAGCCAAAAAAGAGAGGATAGTCAAGGGGTTTGTCAACGTCAGTAAAAGTGTAGTGATAAAATCTACAAATAAGTTGCTAGATAATGTCACGGTGGTTTTAAGAGCTGCTGATTTAGAGAGGAAGGTTCTTCCTCCTAGATAGAGTAAAAAGACACCGCCTGTCAGGCGTATCCAGAATTGCCCTTGCATCAGGGTGTTGGAAATAAATGTCAGCCCAAACGCCGCTATTACGCCATAGAGAGTGTCGGCAACGGCTGCCCCCAATCCAGAAAACAGCCCCGAAAGTCGCCCAAATTGCAGCGTTTTGTGGATGCACAAAAGGCCAATGGGTCCAACGGGCGCTGCCACAGCAAACCCCAACATCGCCCCTTTAACAAAAAACCCTAGTTCCATTGCTTCAGTGTGCGTTATTTTTTAATTACCTGCAAGTGTACACAAACAAAGCTTCTTGTGAGATCATTTCATTTCAACCATTTAATTTTCAATGTGTTAGATAAGAATGGAGACAAGAATATGTGACCATGTTAATATGACTATATTGGGTTTATACCCAAACTACTTCAAAAGTTGGCTTTCCTCAGCGTCGTTAGCCGCTGAATTTGGTTCCATCTGCATCGCCCAACTCATTCGAGTTGGGCTGCTTCGATGTCGGCTTCGCCTGGACCAAATTCAGGGCAACTCCTTGAGGAAAGCTAACTTTTGAAGTAGTTTGGGTATATGGAGGATTTATATGACAGAATACATGAAAGCTTCGCAATTTAAAGCGAGTTGTTTACAAGTCATGGATAGAGTACAGAGAACAGGAAAGAAAATTACAATTACAAAACGCAATATTCCCGTTGCACAGTTGGTTCCTATGGAAACAGAGGAGTCATCAGCTTTTGGAAAATTAAAGGGGACGATACATATTAAGGGGAATTTAATTTCTCCAATTAATGAGGACTGGAATGCCGCTCATTAAACACCTGAAACAACACACAATTCTCTTAGATACGCACATTTGGATTTGGGTCATGACAGCTGATCCCATATTAAAATCTACCTTCCGCAAAGAGTTCGAAGCTATTTTAAAGACGCGCGATGTGTTAATTTCCCCTATTTCTGTTTGGGAAGTCGGGATGCTTATAGAAAAAAAACGGATCAACATTGAAATGGATGTGCAAGAGTGGGTAGATAAAGCTTTAGAAACGAGGGGCTTTAAATTGGTTCCTATTTCAGCGCGTATTGCCATTCAAAGCACTAGGTTACCGGGCATCGTCCATGGAGACCCAGCGGATCGACTTTTGATTGCAACGGCTTGTGAGGAAAGCGCAGTGTTAGTAACTTGTGATGAAAAGTTGTTGCATTACGGCGAAGACAAACTCATTAGCGTTCATAATCCTTGTTAGAAGGGCTTAGTTTTTAAGCTGGTAAAGGCTGACTGTAAGGCCTCCATGCTGCAGTGGCCATTCTGATAAGACGGGGCAACCGGTTGCTCTGACAAGATGGAATGAAGAGGCGAGGAGATACCCCCAAGGAGTCGCGGAGCACTGGGTCTTCATGAATCTCCCTAAGTCCTTATAGAGTTCCGGTGGAGCTTCCATCCTTTTGCCAAAGGGGGGATTGGTTACAAGGAGGGTAGGAGATTGAGACAGGCGTAACTTATTCACAGGGCTATTTAATAAGAGCACCTCTTTTTCAAAACCCGTTTTGCGAAGGTGCTCCTTACAGAGGGCAACACTGTTTTTATCGCTGTCGGAACCAATAATGTGTGCAGAAATTCCAGGGTGTCTCTTAGCATTGTGGTAAGCTTTAAAAGCGTCCCACTCTTCTTTCTTAAAAGAGGGGAGGTGGATAAATCCCCATTTGTTGCGAAAAAAGCCGGCAGGGGTGTCCGTCGCCATGCAGGCAGCTTCGATGAGAAAGGTGCCACTGCCACAAAAAGGGTCGCACAGGACCTCCCTTGCGCAATACTGAGCGCGCATCAAAATGGCAGCGGCGAGGGTCTCTGGGAGGCTGGCCTCTCCACTGACCTCTTTCCATCCCCGCTTATAGAGGGGAGCTCCCGAGGTGTCAAAACTTAAGGTTGCTTTATTCTTTTGGATAAAGATATTGAGTTGCACATCGGGGTTCTTTGTGTCTACAGAAGGCCTTGCATCTTTCTTCTCGCGGATCGCATCGCAGACCGCATCTTTAACGAGTTGAGCCCCATAGAGAGAGTGGCGGATATGGGGATGGGAGATATTGGCGTCAATACTGAGAGTTTTTGTCTCGTCGAGGTAGTCGAGCCAAGGGATTTTCCTCACTTCTCTATATAGTGTCTCGGTATCAGGGCAATCAAACTGCGCTAGGGGAAGTAGAACGCGCGTGGCTAGACGACTTAAGTAATTTACTTTAAAAATGTTCTCAAAGGTGTTAGGAAGATAGACCCCACGATAACCCAGTCGTATATCGACAAGGCCCAAATTGTGGAGCTCTTCTTTCAAGAGGGGTTCTAAGTGGGCAGCGCAGCTGACAAATAAGTGGGTATTATGCATGTAAAAACTCGATCACATCGCCATCTTGTACGACATAGTCTTTTCCTTCTGCGCGGAGTTTTCCTGCATCGCGAGCCCCGGCTTTTCCCTTGCAGTTTACCATATCTTGGTAGGAGATCACCTCGGCGCGGATAAACCCCTTTTGGATGTCGGTGTGGATTTTTCCAGCCGCCTCAGGAGCTTTTGTCCCTTTAGAAATTGTCCAGGCTCGTGTTTCGATTTCTCCTGTTGTCAGATAAGAGATCAGCCCGAGGATAGCGTAGGCTGCCTTGATGAGCCGGTTGAGCCCCGTCTCTTCTAATCCCAGAGAAGTCAAAAATTCCAAAGCTTCTGCATCACTTAGTTGCGCAACTTCCTCTTCGAGTTTTGCACAGATAGGGACAACGCGGTTTCCCTCTTTTTCAGCATAGGCGCGCACCTGTGCTACGAACTCATTTTCCATCGAAGGGAGCGCACTTTCAGAGACATTGCAGGCATAAAGCACTTTTTTATCTGTTAAAAAAGGGTAGTCTTTAATGTGGATCTTTTCCTCATCGTTGAGCTGCAGTGTCCTCAATGGGCGATTTCCATTTAGATGGGCCACTGCCTTTCGCAGTGTCTCGACAACAGCACTAAGCTCCTTTTTGCTTTTCATCTGTTTTTCAAGGCGAATCAAGATATTTTCAGCCATCTGTAAATCGGAAAGGACGAGTTCTAAATTAATGACTTCGATGTCGGCAAGCGGATCGACTTTCCCTGCGACGTGGATCACATCGTCATCTTGGAAGCAGCGAACGACATGAACGATAGCATCAGTTTCTCGTATATTAGTTAAAAATTGATTCCCTAGTCCCTCCCCCTCAGAAGCGCCCTTGACAAGGCCTGCAATATCCACAAAAGTGATGGTGGCGGGGATCAATTTATGGCTCTTAGAGAGTTTGGACAACACAGCGAGCCTGGGGTCTGGCACATCGACAATTCCTACATTGGGATCGATGGTGCAAAACGGGTAGTTGGCCGCCTGTACCGCTTTTTTCGTTAAGGCATTAAACAGAGTCGACTTACCCACATTGGGGAGTCCCACGATACCACAAGAAAGTCCAGCCATAGTAAAGAAGTAAATTAAAAGATGTTCCCAAAGAGCATAGAGAATACCCTTAACTTAAAGCAAGATTAAAGAAATAATTTTGGAGTGGTAAAAAATTTTAAAAATTAGTGCGCAGCTGCGCAGACCAGGTATGGTCGGTATAGTCTTTGCCTTTCTCTTGCCTGTAGTTCGCTACTAAGGCAACTCTGTCTTTGAAGAGTTGTCCCATCAATCCCGCTTCAAAAAACCACAAGTTCTGCTCGGGGAATAGTCCATTGATTGTCATGGGGCAATGTAGATCCACAAGTGAAGCTTGCTCAGTTTTTCCTATGAAGCGCAGCTCATACACATCGCCCACAGAAAAATAGGGAGTCGCATGCTTCAAGAACCCATCGGGGATGCAGTATAAAAACTCGATCCCTCCCTCTAGGCGCAAGAGGTCTGCATTGTGGTCTTTGACAACGAGATCGACACTTTCTGCGCCCTCTTCCGTGAACCCATCGCGCCCCATAAACATATAATCTGTTTTAACAAAAGGACGCACCCTCACCGGCTTTTCTACGATACAACCCAACTCAAAATGGGAGAGGAAAGCATGCCCCTCTGTCCTTCCCTTAGCCACCCTCACAGAAGGGGCGAACTGCTCTCCTCCTTGGAACACGATGTGGCGTTTTGTGTGGTAGACATTCGTTGAACCTATAAAGGCTCCCTGTGCATAGAGATAGCGATTGATCCATCCCCCGGCATAGAGGGCAGCAAAGTCGTCTATAATATGCCCCGATCCCCTCTCTTCTTTCCACGAAATCGGATCGTATGTATATCCGAGGCCCGCTCCTACATAAGCGCTCTCTGTGACCTGGACATCTAATCCGA